>NZ_CFHTCS010000007.1:0-36690 GCF_984369615.1 Martelella sp.
CAGCGGCGATGCGTTTGCTGACTATTGCAGGGCGCAACCGGCGCAGGCTGACTGCGTCTTCATGTCAAAGGGCAATCTTGACCTTGACCATATGCCGAGCGGGTTTTCTGCAGATGCCCGCGATGAACGGATTAGCCGGGCCATCGCCATTGATCCCGGTTTTACCTATGCGGCAACCGAGGATAGTATTGAAGCGACCGATATGCCTGTTCTGGTGATCAATCTCGGTGAGGAAAACCTCATGCGGGCGGCGGATGTTTCCGAAGCCGGCAGCAATCTTATCGCGCGCCTGCCTGAGGCCGAACGGGTCGTCATCGCGCCCGCGCATCACTTCACCTTTCTGGCCGAATGCACGCCAGACGGTGCGGCCCTGCTGGCCGAAGAACAGGACGATCCGGTCTGCGACGATCCCGAGGGCGCCGATCGGGCGGAGGTTCATGCCCGGATCATTGAGGCCATTGCGCGTTTTTCCGGGCTATGATCCCTGTCGGGCCGCCTCATGCGGCCCGGCTCACATCCCCCGCGTCGGGATCTTCTTTTCGAAGTGGCGGAATATCGTCACCAGAATGCCGGTGAGGCAGAGATAGAGGAAGGCGAGGAAGAGAAGCGGTTCATAGGTGAGGTAGGTCGACTGGCGAATGTCGCCGACCACGGCGTAAAGGTCGATCACCGTGATCGTTGCCACCAGCGGTGTCGATTTGAGCTGCACCACGGTTTCGCCCGCGAGCGTCGGCAGCGCCCGGTGCACGGCGCGCGGCAGCCAGATGCGGGTCAGCACCTTCCAGCGGCCCATGCCATAGGCGCGGGCGGCCTCCAGTTCGCCATGCGGCACTCCGGCAAAGGCGCCGCGCATCACCTCGCCCTCATAGCCCGCATAAGACAGTGTCAGCGCCAGCAGCCCGTAGGGCCAGGCCTCGCGCAGGTAAGGCCACAGGAAGGATTGGCGGATTTCGGGAATGCCGGGAAACAGCGAACCGAGGCCGTAATAAAGCAGCCAGAGCTGCAGCAGCAGCGGCGTGCCGCGAATGATGGTGCAGAAAACGCGCGCCGGCCAGGCAAGGATTTTTGGTCCCGTGACCTGAACGAGGCCGAGCGGGACAGCGAGCAGGAAGCCGAGGATGGTGGAGGAGACCAGGAGCACGATCGTGATCCAGAGCCCGGCCATCAGCATGCCGGCATAGTCGGGTAGCCAGTTCCACTGCATCTTCACGATCATCAGGATGAGTAGGCCGAGCGCCACGGCCATGATGGCGAGCCTGTGCGGCCGCATCAGCGCGGAAAGTTTCGGCAGCGGCGGCGGGGTCTCGATGTCCTCCGGTATCTGCTGATCGGTCATGTCCGCTGCCTCGCGATGCCGCGGCTGGCGCGGCGCTCGAGAAACTGCAGGGCGACGTTTGAGACCAGAGTGACCGCCAGATAGAGCACGCCGGCAGCCGAGAAGAACAGGAAATATTCGTGCGTCACGCCGGCGGCCTGGCGGGTGGCAAGCGTCAGCTCGGTAAAGCCGACGACGGCGAGAAGGGCGGTGTCCTTGGTGGTGACGAGCCAGAGATTGGCAAGGCCGGGAATGGCATGCGGCAGCATGGCCGGCAGCGTGATCCGCCGCATCACCATGGCCGGCGGCATGCCATAGGCGCGGGCCGCCTCGATCTGGCCCGGCGGAATGGCAAGGATCGCACCGCGCAGCACTTCGGTGGAGTAGGCGCCCTGGACAAGACCGATGACGAGAATGCCCGCCAGCATGCCGGAAATGTCGACGGAGGAAAAACCGATTGCGCCCATCAGATTGTTGAGCGCCGCGGTGCCCGCGTAATAAAGCAGCACGATCAGCACAAGTTCGGGGATGGCCCGCACCACCGTGGTGTAGATCTCCATGAGATCCCTGATCACCGGGCCGCCATAAAGCTTGCCGGCCGAGCCGAGAATGCCGATCACCTGGCCGAGCGCGAAACCACCGGCGGCAACCTGCAGCGAGGTGACGAGGCCGCGAAGAAGCGCGCCGCCCCATCCGGGCGGTGACAAGGCGAGCAATTCCCAGTTCATTCTGTTTCCCTGTCTGGCCCGTTCAATGCGCCATCCTGCTTGGTAATGCCATAGCCTCGCGGTCAATCTCCCCCTTGAAGGGGAGACGCCCGGCCGGGCAGAGGGGGTGAAGTATCAGCCCGAAGCTTTCAGTCCGTTGCGAGGGGCACCCCTCTCTGTCGCTCTCGCGACATCTCTCCCTCAAGGGGAGAGATGGACTTGCGCAGAGGGCTCAAACATCAAAGGAGCGCCGACGCCTGTCGCGGCGTCCTTTCATGCCTTGATCAATCGCCGTAGATGTCGAAGTCGAAATACTTCTTCGTAATCTCTTCATAGGTGCCGTCGGCGCGGACGGCGGCGATTGCGGCGTTGAACTTTTCGCGCAGTTCGGTGTCGTCTTTGCGCAGGCCGACGCCGATTCCGGGGCCGTAGATTTCAACATCCTGCGCGACGGTGCCCATCATTTCGCAGCACGCCTTGCCGTTGTCGCTTTCGAGGAAGGGCTGAAGCGTTACGAGGTCTGCGATCTCGGCGTCGATGCGGCCGGCATAAAGATCCTGGTTGACCTCGTCCTGGGTCTGGTAGGTCTTGATCTCGGCATCGGGGAAATGCTTTTCGGCATAATCCTGGTTCGTGGTCGAGACCTGCACGCCGAGCACCTTGCCCGACAGGCTTTCATTGGTCGGCTCGATGCCGGAGCCGGCCTCGGCGACGATGGCGCCGGGGGTGCTGTAATACTTGTCGGAGAAGGCGATCTGCTCCTCGCGCTCGGGCGTGATCGACATCGAGGCCATGATGGCGTCGATCTTGCCGGCGGTCAGCGCCGGAATGATGCCGTCCCAGGCGATCGGCGTGATGACGCAGTCAAGCGCGGCTTGCCTGCAGAGGGCATCCATCATGTCGATTTCCCAGCCGGTCCAGTTGCCGGCGGCGTCCGGCACGGTGAAGGGCGGATAGGGCTCGGCGGCAACGCCGACCTTGACGGTCTCGGCGGAAGCGGCGCCGGCAGAAAGCGCAAGGCAGGCTGCGGCGCCGAGAAGTGCGGAAGTCAGTTTCTTCATGGTTTCGGTTCCCTCTGTTTTAGGTTGGGCCATTGCCGGAACGTATCGGGTAATCGTCCTGCGAACGGCTATTGCACGGAGCTGATGAATTTCCTCAGTCGTTCGGATTCCGGATTGTCGAAGACGGTTTGGGGCGCGCCCTGTTCTTCCACCCGGCCGTCATGCAGGAAGACGATTTCGCTGGCGACCTCGCGGGCAAAGCCCATCTCGTGGGTGACCAGCAGCATGGTGCGGCCTTCCTCGGCAAGATCGCGGATGACCGTCAGCACCTCGCCGACCAGTTCCGGGTCGAGCGCGGAGGTCGGCTCGTCGAACAGCATGGCCTCCGGCTGGATGGCAAGCGCGCGGGCAATCGCCGCCCGCTGCTGCTGGCCGCCGGACAGGAAGGCCGGATAGGCGTCGCGTTTTTCATAGAGCCCGACGCGGCGCAGAAGCGTTTCGGCCTCGGCGACCGCCGCGTCGCGCTTGACGCCGAGCACATGCACCGGCACTTCGATGACATTCTGTATCAGCGTCATGTGCTGCCAGAGATTGAAGCTCTGGAACACCATGGCAAGACGCGTGCGGATGCGCTGGATCTGTTTGCGGTTGGCCGGCATCAGCCCGCCATGGCCGTCGGGTTTCATGGCGATTTCCTCGCCATGCACGCAGATGCGGCCGCGCGTCGGCCATTCCAGCATATTGATGCAGCGCAACAGGGTGGATTTTCCCGAGCCGGAACCGCCGATAATGGCGATGACCTCGCCCTGACGGGCCTTGAGCGACACGCCTTTGAGCACTTCGAAATCCCCGAAGGATTTATGGAGATCGTCGACGGTGACCGCTTCTGCGGGGTCGCCATCCTGCGGTTTGTTTTCAGCCTTCATTAAAACGCTTTGCCGTTATCGGTATGCCGACGGTCAGGCGCTTCTTGCGGTGCAATCGTGCCGGCGATCAAAAATCGTTCCTTGGCTTTATTACTACACTTGCGAGCTTATTATGCAAGTGTATAACTAGCGGAGATTTCGCAGAAGCGTGGAGAAGAATGGAATGAGTTTCGGAGCGCAAACCATGGCGCAACCCATCAGGCGGGTGATCATGCGCCGGCCCGGTGAAAGCCTTTTGCGGGCGGATCCCGCCGTCTGGCATTACGGCAAGACCTTCAACGCCGAGCGCGCGATCGGCCAATATGCGGCATTTGCCGATCTGGTCGCGGCCTCGGGCGCCGAAATCCTCTGGTACGAGGACAAGGGCGATGGGCTTGCCGATGCCATGTTCACCCACGATCCCTCGCTGGTTGCCGATAGCGGCGCGATCCTGCTCAACATGGGCAAGCCCCTGCGCAAGGGCGAGGTCGACGGTCATGAGGCGATCTATCGCGCAGCCGGCATTCCGGTTCTCGGGCGGCTTTCCGGTTCGGGCACAGTGGAGGGCGGCGATTGCGTCTGGGTTGACGAACGCACGCTCTGCATCGGTCGCGGCGTGCGATCCAATGCCGAAGGGATCGACCAGGTTCGCAGGCTGCTGGCGCCGCATGGCATTTCTGTCCTGAGCTTCGACCTGCCGCTCTGGCAGGGGGAAGAGGCCTGCCTGCATCTGATGAGCGTGATCTCGCCGCTTGCCGACAAGCTGGCGCTGGTCTATGCGCCGCTTCTGCCCGCGCCGTTCTATCAGTTGCTCAAGGAAAAGGGTTACACGCTGGTGGAGGCGCCGGAAGTCGAGTTCATGGCGTCCAACGGCCTCAACCTCAACGTCCTGCCGACAAAACAGCTCGACGTGATCGCTGTTGCGGGTTTCGACAAGACGAAGGCCGCGATGGAGAACGCCGGCTGCGCCGTCAGCACATTCGAGGCCGATGCGCTCTGCATTGCCTGCGAGGGCGGGCCGACCTGCCTGACCCGGCCGATCCTTCGAGGCTGAGATGAGCCGAAAGCCCTTCCGCCGCGCCTCTGACGCCGAACGGCGTGCCGACCTGATCGAGGCGATGCTGGACTGCATCGCCGAGGGCGGCATCCAGAACGCGACCGTCAGGGAAGTGGCGGATCGGGCCGGCGTCTCCGGCGGACTGATCCGGCATTATTTCGCGACCAAGGAACACCTCCTCCACGCCGCCTACCGCCAGACCATGGCGGCGATGACCGAGATATCCGCCGCGGCGGGCATGGCGGACGACAAGAGCGCGCGAGAGAAGCTGGCCGGTTTTGTCGCCGCCTGTCTGATGCCGCCGATGATTGATGCAAGGCGGCTTTCGCTCTGGGCGGCCTTCATCGCCATGGCGCGGATCGATCCCGCCATGGGCGCGATCCACCGGGAAAGCTATCTGGAATACCGGGCGCTGATCGAGCGTCTTCTGGCCGGCGCCTTTCGCGAGGCCGGGCGCGACGTTGCCGCAGCTGGTATCCGCCGGCTGGCGATCGAGATCAACGCCGTCCTCGACGGGCTCTGGCTCGAGGGTTCGCTTGCCGGAGACATTTTCGAGGATCGGGAGTTGTTGCGGGCGGGACTTCATTCGGTGGGTGCGATCACCGGCCTTCGGCTTGAAGATTTTGAAGGATGAAAGACAATGCACTATGCAAGGATATCCAACCGTCTCGGCGGCCTCGGTTCCGACAAGTGGGCGGTCCATCTGAAAGCGCGCGCCATGCAGGCGGCCGGAACCCCCATCCTGGAACTGACGATCGGCGAACCCGATGTCGCGCCCGACCCCGTACTGGCGGAGGTTGTGGCATCGGCCCTTGAACAAGGCCGGATCGGCTATTCCAACGGGCGCGGCGAACCGGAACTGCTCAAAGCGCTGTCCGCACGCTACACCGCCCGCACGGGCCGTGCCATCGGACCGGAAAATGTCGTCTGCTTTCCCGGCACGCAGACCGCGCTGTTCGCCGTCATGCTGACGCTTGTGGAAGAAGGCGATGCCGTGCTGGTCGGCGACCCGCTCTATGCCACCTATGAGGGCGTGATCCGCTCCACGGGCGCCGAGATGGCGCCGGTGCCGCTGAAGCCGGAGGACGGCTTTCACATGCGCGCCGATATTCTGGAACAGGCGATCACGGATAATTCCCGCGTTCTCCTGCTCAATACGCCCCACAACCCGACCGGCGCGGTGCTGACGGCCGAAGAGCTTGCCGAAATCGGCGACGTCTGCCGCCGGCACGACCTCTGGATCATTGCCGACGAAGTCTACGAGGAACTGATCTTCGGGGGCGATTTTGCCTCGCCGCTGGACAATGCCGACCTGGCCGGGCGCACCATCGCCGTCTCCTCGATCTCCAAATCCCATGCGGCGCCGGGCTTCCGCAGCGGCTGGGCGATCGGTCCGGCGGCATTCTGCGCGCGGCTGCTGCCGGTGGCCGAAACCATGCTGTTCGGCAACCAGCCCTTTATCGCCGACGCGACGGCGGCAGCCATCGAAAGGCCGAGCGGCGTTTCCGCCGCCTTGCGCGCCTCGCTGAGAAGGCGGGCTGCCCTTCTGGTGGACGCGCTTTCGGCCGCGCCGGGCATTCTCTGCGCCATGCCCGAGGCAGGCATGTTCGCCTTCGTCGATGTCTCGGCCACGGGGCTTTCGGGCGAGGCCTTTGCGCTCGGCCTGCTGGAGTCCGAGCATTTGGCGGTCATGCCCGGCTCGTCTTTCGGGGTCGAGGCGGACGGTTTTATCCGCATCAGCCTGACGGTGCCGGATGAGGATATCGCGGAGGCGGCGCGTCGCATCGGCCGCTTTGCCGCGAGCCTGACGGCCGGGAAGAAGGCGGCGCAGGCATGAGCGAGACCATCACGGTCGGCGAGGCGCTTGTGCGCCTCCTGGAAGCGCTTGGCGTCGAGGTCGTCTTCGGCATTCCCGGCGTGCATACGGCCGAACTCTATCGCGGGCTTGCCGCCTCGAAGATCCGTCACGTCACGCCGCGCCATGAACAGGGCGCCGGTTTCATGGCCGATGGCTATGCCCGCGTCACCGGCCGGCCGGGGGTGGCCTTCGTGATTACCGGTCCGGGCCTCACCAACACGATCACGGCCATGGCGCAGGCGCGGGCCGACAGCGTGCCGATGCTGGTGATTTCCGGCGTCAACGCCCACAGGACGCTCGGCAAAGGGGAGGGATGCCTGCACGAACTGCCGGACCAGCAGGCGCTGATGAAGAGCGTCGCCAAGGCCTCCGTCACGCTGATGAACGGCGCGGACCTTGCCTGTGAGCTCGCCCGCTGCCTGGCCCTGACGATGTCCGGCCGGCCCGGCCCGGTGCATCTGGAAATCCCGACCGACGTGATGGTCGAGACGATTGCGCCGCCCGAACCGGTGGTTTCCGATGACGCTGCTGCGGTCGCTGACGAGGCGAGGCTGGAAGATGCTGCGGCCCTGATCAATGGCGCGAAGGCTCCCGTCATTCTGGCCGGCGGCGGCGCATGCCGGGCGGATGAGGCGCTGACGGCCTTTGCCGCACGCATCGATGCGCCCGTCGTGCTGACGGCCAATGCGCGCGGGCTGATGGCGGGACACGCGCTGCAGGTTCCAGCAAGCGCAAGCCTTGAACCGGTGCGCGCCCTGATTGCCGCAAGCGATCTCGTGATCGCGGTGGGAACGGAAATCGGCCAGACCGATTACGACGTCTATGTCGACGGCGGTTTCCCGGCTCTGAAGAAACTCATCCGCATCGACGTTGATCACGAGCGGGTCACGGCAGGTCCGCAAACCGCCGGGGCAATCGTCGGTGACAGCGCCGCAATGCTCGAGACGCTTCTGATGCGCGTCGATGCGCGACGGGGGAGGGGCGCAGAGCGTGCCGCTGAGACGCGGAAAGCAGCCTGGAACGCGCTCTCGGACAAGATCAGGGGCGAAGTGACCCTTCTGCATCGCCTGCGCGACGCCGTTCCCGGCGCGCGCTTCATCGGCGATTCCACCCAGCTTGTCTATGCGGCCAATCTTTACTTCGACGCCGCCGCGCCCAAACGCTGGTTCAATTCCGCCACCGGCTACGGCGCGCTCGGCTATGTGCCGCCCGGCGCCATCGGCGCGGCGATCGCGGAGCCGGACCGGCCGGTCATCGCGGTTGTCGGCGACGGCGGCCTGCAGTTTTCGCTGGCCGAACTGGGCACGGCGAAAGATGAAAACGCCAACATCGTCTTCCTCGTCTGGAACAATCACGGTTACCGCGAGATCGAGACCTATATGGAAGAGGCCGGCATCGCGCCGGAGGGCGTGAGGCCGACGCCGCCCGACATGGAGAAGATCGCCGCTGCCTACGGGCTCGGCTTTTCAACAACGGCGGGCGAGGATGCGCTTGTCGCGGCGGTCGCGGAGGCAGCTTCCCGCGGTGGACCCCATCTGGTCGAGTTTCGCGCCGACTGAAGTCATCGGGCACAAAAAAAGCCCGGGATCCGGCGATAAGCCGCATTCCGGGCGAAGAAAAAGAGGCCCGTTTCGAGGCCTCTTCTCGGGCAACTTGGATTAGAAGTCGCGCTGCAGGCGGAACCAGCCGGCCCAGTAGTCGTCGTTCGAGTAGGTATCGGGCAGGTCGGTGTAGCCGACATTGAGCTTGGCGCTCAGGCCGTCAACGATGGTGTAGTCGAACAGGACGCCTGCGGACCAGAAGTCTTCGTTGTCGGCGCCCGGAACCTTTGCGGAGGTCCACTGGTAGGCCGGCGTGATCGAGAACTTGTTGGTGACGTCGAGCTGGTAGCCGGCGGCCAGTGCCCATTCGGCATAGACGCCCGGCAGAGCCGTCGGGGTTGCCAGCGAGTAGTCGTAGAACTCATCGTCGAAGGTGTTGGCGTAGGCGTTCCAGCCGCTGGAGTAGTTCGCGCCGAGGTCCAGCTGGCCCGGGCCGAGCGCCAGCGACGTCATCAGACGCAGCGAAGCCTCTTCGTTGTACGTGTCGTAGCCGACATCAAACTTGGCGCCGACGCCGCCAGCCTGGAAGCCGATGCGACCGGAAACGCCGAGCTTCGGCATGTCGTCATTGGAAAGGCCAACCATGTCGGCTTCGAGCGCGTCGAGCGAGAGGCCTGCCACGAAGCCTTCGCCGGCGAAGACGTAACGCATCGAGTTGAAGCGGGTGTTGCCGGCGAGGTCGTCGATTTCGCCGATGAGGCCTTCATCCCAATAACTCAGGAAACGACCGGCCTGGAAGCCGCCGAGGCCGAGATAGGCTTCGTCGATGTAGGTCTTGGTCGACCCGTCGTTGGAATAGGCTTCGCTGCGGAGCGCGATCATGCCGTTGACCGTGCCGAGTTCGGAATCGGTCTTGGACGAGATCTCAAGCTGGCCGCGCGTGAAGACGTTCCAGGCATCCGGAACATTGCCGCCGTTGGAGGCGTCAACCTGGAAGCGGATGTAACCGCCGACATTCAGGCAGGTCTCGGTGCCGGGAATGTAGAAGTAGCCGGCCCCGAAAGCGTCACAAACTTCGACATAGTTGTTCTGGACCGGTTCGATGACGACGACCGGATCGGCGGCTTGCGCGCCGGTTGTGGCTGCAAGCGCAGCAGCGGAGCCAAGAAAGAGGCTTTTGAGGTTCATGAAGATAACTCCTCGTTGAATTGAACGGGGCAGTGCCCTGGGCTGGAAGCAGTTCGTTGCGTTGCATCCATCCGCATCAAACCCGCAGAGGCCGTCAGGAACAATAAACCTTCGGTGGAATGCTAAATCAATCGAATGATTAAGAAGCCTCTGTTGCCGTTCTGCAACGATAATCCCATGAGAAATAAAGAGAAAATCGGCCTTCCGTTGGTTGTCTTCGCTGCGTTTCGCCGTCTTCCTCGTCAGACTGCAGGGCGCATATCATAATAAAATCAATCGTTTGATTAATACTATGGAAGGCAGGATGCCAGGCTTCGCAGCCGGAAAAACGGCGTGCGGAATTTTCCGGGTCGGTCGCTTCGGTTTATCCCGGAGGTCGGTTGCCGGCATCAAAAAACAAAGGCGCGGCCGGAAATCCGGCCACGCCTTTATCTATTTTAGGTTGCATATTCGCGAGCGGAGAGAAAACCGTCAGGTTTCCGGGTCGCCCCTGCGCATCATTTCCGGGATCGGCATGGAGAGAATGTTGTAGCCGTTGTCGACGAAATGGATCTCGCCTGTGACGCCGGAGGCAAGGTCGGACAGCAGGTAGAGCGCCGAGCCGCCGACATCCTCGATCGTGGTCGAGCGCCGGAGCGGCGCATTGCGCTGCTGCCAGGCATAGACGAGTCGGGCATCGCCGACGCCGGAGCCCGCGAGCGTGCGCACGGGCCCGGCCGAAATGGCGTTGACGCGAATGCCGCGCGGGCCGTAGTCGCCTGCCAGGTAACGCATCGAGGCCTCGAGCCCGGCCTTGGCCACGCCCATGACGTTGTAGTTCGGGACCACCGCCGTGGAGCCGCCATAGGTCAGCGTCAGCATCGAGCCGCCGTCCGGCATCAGTTCTGCCGCGCGCTTGGCGATCTCGGTGAAGGAGAAGCAGGAGATCACCATGGTGCGGACGAAATTCTCCCGCGTGGTGTTGGCGTAAAGTCCCTTCAACTCGCTCTTGTCGGAAAAGCCGACGGCGTGGACGACGAAGTCGAGCTTGCCCCAGCGCTGCCTGATCGCATCGAAAACAGCGTCGACGCTCTTGATATCCTCGACATCGCAGGGAACGACGAAATCCGAGTCGACTTCGGCCGCCAGGGGATGAACCCGTCGCCCGAGCGCCTCGCCCTGATAGGTGAATGCGAGCTCGGCGCCTTCGGCGTGAACCGCCTTGGCGATGCCCCAGGCAATCGAGTGGTTGTTGGCAACGCCCATGATCAGGCCGCGTTTGCCCTGCATAAGTCCGGTCATCTGCACATTATCCATTGTAACGCCGGAAGACCAGCGTGGCGTTCGTGCCGCCGAAGCCGAACGAGTTTGAAAGAACGGTGTCGATTCGGGCGTTGTCGATGCGCTCGCGCACGATCGGCACGCCCTCGAATTCGGGATCGAGGAGGTCGATATGGGCGCTCTCGCCGATAAAGCCCTCCTGCATCATGAGCAGCGAATAGATCGATTCCTGAACGCCGGCCGCGCCCAGCGAATGGCCGGTGAGCGACTTGGTCGACTGGATGTGCGGAATCTTGTCGCCGAAGACGTCCTTGATCGCGCCGATCTCGCGGCTGTCGCCAACCGGCGTCGAGGTTCCGTGGGTGTTGATGTAGTCGATCTCTCCGTCGATATCGGCAAGCGCCTGGCGCATGCAGCGCACGGCCCCTTCGCCGGAAGGCGCGACCATATCGTAGCCGTCGGAAGTGGCGCCATAGCCGATGATCTCGCCGTAGATCTTGGCGCCGCGGGCCTTGGCGTGTTCGAGCTCTTCCAGGATGACGACGCCCGCGCCGCCGGCAATCACGAAGCCGTCGCGGGCGGCGTCATAGGCGCGCGAGGCGCGCGGGGCATCCTCGTTGAAGTCGCTGGTCATCGCGCCCATGGCGTCGAAAAGGTTGGACATGGTCCAGTCGAGGTCCTCGTGGCCGCCGGCGAACATCACGTCCTGCTTGCCCCACTGGATAAGCTCCGCCGCATTGCCGATGCAGTGCGCCGAGGTCGAGCAGGCAGACGAGATCGAATAGTTGACGCCATGGATCTTGAACCAGGTGGCGAGCGTGGCGGAGGCTGTCGAGGACATGGCCTTCGGCACGGCGAACGGGCCGATCCGCTTGGGCGAGCCGTTCTTTTCTGTCGTCAGCGCGGCCTCGACGATCGTGCGGGTCGACGGGCCGCCGGAACCCATGACGATGCCGGTGCGCTCATTGGTGATGTCGCCCTCTTCGAGGCCGGAATCGGCAATGGCCTGCTTCATGGCGACATGGTTCCAGGCGCCGCCCTGGGACAGAAAGCGCATGGCGCGGCGATCGACCTGGTCCGTGGGGTCGAGTGTCGGCCGCCCCCAGACCTGGCATCTGAACCCGTGCTCGGCGAAATCCGGCGAGAAAGAGATGCCTGATTTTGCCTCGCGCAGCGAAGCGGTGACTTCGGCGGCATCGTTCCCGATCGAGGACACGATTCCCAATCCCGTAACGACAACACGTCTCATGTTCGATCCTTCTCTTTCTCCTCCGGGCCCGGCGGTCCTGGCGGCGCGGGCCGCGCCCTACTGTTCCTTGAACAGGCCGACCCTCAGATCGGAGGCCTTGTAGATTTCCTCGCCATCGGCCTTCACCCAGCCATCGGCGATGCCGAGAACCAGACGTCCGCGCATGACGCGCTTGAAGTCGACGCCGTATTCCACCAGCTTGTTCTTCGGCGTGACCATGCCGGAAAACTTCACCTCGCCGGTGGAGATGGCGCGGCCCTTTCCGGGTTCGCCGAGCCAGCCGAGATAAAATCCGGTGAGCTGCCAGAGCGCATCAAGGCCCAGGCAGCCCGGCATGACGGGGTCGCCCTTGAAATGGCAATCGAAAAACCAGAGGTCGGGCGTGATGTCAAATTCCGCGCGGGCATGACCCTTGCCGTTGGCGCCGCCATCCTCCGAAATCTCGGTGATGCGGTTGAACATCAGCATGGGGGGCATCGGAAGCTGCGCATTGCCGGGGCCGAAAAGCTCGCCCTCGGCGCACTTGATGATGTCCTCGTAATCGAAATGCGATTGTTTTGTGCTCATTAAAACTCTGCTTCCCTTCGTTCAGCGAGGGGTTTCCGGTATCCGGCCCAAGATAAGGGCGTATGTCGCTCTCAGCAATGCGCCCTTGTGCCAGTTGGGCCGGAAAACCCGAAAATCAACTGTCATTCCGTTCACCGAGGCCATACAGGAAGCCGACTTCCGCGGCCAGAGCGAAACGCATTGGTGAGGGCTATTTGCAGTTTAATTTCAATCCTCGCAAGCCCTCGTCCTATTGAAAGCGATTCTCAATGTCGTTATACGGTGCTATATTTGCATTTTGTTAGATGACGCCCTGAAAGTGGATATGACAGCGGGACATCGCATTTCGGAGGAAAAGCTTCGCGCAAGCGGCCTGAGGCCGACGCGCCAGCGCGTTGCGCTGGCCGACCTGCTGTTTGCCAAGGGTGACCGCCACGTGACCGTCGAGGAACTGCACGGCGAGGCGCAGGATGCCGGCGTGCCGGTGTCTCTGGCAACCGTCTACAACACGCTGCACCAGTTCACCAATGCCGGCATGATCCGCGTTCTCGCCGTCGAGGGCGCGAAAACCTATTTCGACACCAATACCTCGGACCATCACCATTTCTTCGTCGAAGGCGAGAACGAGGTGATCGACATGCCCGCCGACGGCATTGCGTTGAACGGCCTGCCGACGCCGCCCGAGGGCATGGAAATTTCCCATATCGACGTGGTCGTTCGCCTTCGCCCGAAGAAATCCTGATCTTCAGTCCTCCTGTCGGGGCGAGAGCCTTGCCGTGTGGCCGCGCAGGCGCGCCGCCGCAAGTCCGGCCCATTCGCGCAATGCGGTGGTGAGCATTGCGGCATTGGTCATCGGCCGGTCGAGGCTTGCGGAAAGACGCGGCCGACCATCAGTGCGATAGTCCGCCGGCCAGGGCTGGACCTCGACGCTTGCCGCCTCAAATAGCGCAAAGGCGCGCGGCATGTGATAGGCCGATGTCACCAGCAGGCACGGGCCGTCCATGGCGTGATCCTTCAACAGCGCGGACGTATGGGCGGCATTCTCCGCCGTGTTGCGGGCATCCGGTTCATAGAGCAGACGCTCGGGTGAAATGCCGTGATCGGCGAAGAAGCGGGCGGCCGGCTCGGCCTCGCCGTTTTTGGCGCCCGTCAGGGCATTGTCGCCGCCGGTCACCAGGATGGTCATGTCCGGGTAGAGCCGGGCCAGCCTCAGCGCCTCGATGTAGCGGTCCGCCGCCCGGGTGAAGACATAGGCGCCGCGCCGCGCCGAGGCGCCGGTGTTGATGCCGCCGCCGAGCACGATGGCGCAGGCCGGCGGCCCGGCAAGAACCGGACGCCGAAAGCGGGTCTCGAGATCGGCCAGAAGCACGGCGCCGAGATTGGTGAAGCCCGTCACCCCGAGCATCAGCGCGGCGAGCGCGGCGAAAAACGCCGCCGCGCCGGTTTTCGAAAGAGCGAGACACACCAGCGCGGCAAGCATGGCGAGGAAGGCGAAAGCCAGCGGCTGGACGATGAGCCAGAATAGCTTTGAGAGAACGAACATCAAGCCTTCCTTCGGTGCCGGCGGATCTCAGCCCTTGCGAAAGACGTATTCGGTCTCCTGGCGCAGCGTTTCGCCGGGGCGGAGGATGGCATTGGGGAAACCGTCCTGGTTGATGGCGTCCGGCCAGACTTGCGTTTCCAGGCAGAAGCCGGCGAACGGCCCGTAGGGAAAGCCGTTGAGGCCCACCGGCGTCTCGTCGAGCTTGAAGGCGGTGTAGAGCTGAACACCGGGCTCGGTCGTCAGCACATCCATGGTCACCTTCGAGGAAGGGGCATAGACGCTGATCACGGGCCGCTTTTCGGTTCGGCCGGGCGAGAGGCAGAAATTGTGGTCGAACAGAACCTGCCGGCCGTTCTCGTCCTCGCGCTTCAAGGGATGCGGCTTGCGGAAGTCGAAGGGCGTGCCGGCAACCGGCCTGATCTCGCCGGTCGGGATCTGACGTTCATCCGTTGGCAGGTAATGGTCGGCGGCGATCATCAGCGTGTGTTCCAGCGTATCCGTGCCGTTGCCGAGATTGAAGTAGGAGTGGTTGCACATATTGGCGACCGTCGGCTTGTCTGTCGTCGCCTCGTAGACGACCGAGAACACGCCGCGCGGCTTCAGCCGGAAATGCGCGCGGATTTCGCAATTTCCGGGAAAGCCGCCGCGCCCGTCCCTGTCGAGGATCTTCAGCGTCACCCGGTCTTCGGCAATCTCCTCGAATTCCCACAGGCTGACGCCGATGCCGTCGCGGCCGCCGTGAAGATTGGTGATGCCGTTTTCGTTGCAGTCGACCTGGTATTCCGTGCCATCGATCGTGAAGCGGCCATTGGCGATCCGGTTGGAGGAGCGTCCCGGCGTGGCGCCGAAATAGGGGGAGTGGTCCGGATAGGGTTCGAAACTGTCGAAGCCGAGGACCAGCGCATGGTCGTGGCCCTCAAGGCGCAGATCCTGCACGACCGCGCCCCAGTTGATGATCTTTGCGGTCAGTCCGCCGCCTGTGATCGTGACCCGGCTGACGGTCTTGCCGTCCTTTGTCTGGCCGAAGGCTTCCGGTTGTGGCGCACCCATTGTTTTTATCCTCCGCATCTGGAATGTTGCATTGCGGGGCGGATATTGCGCCGGAATGGCGGGCGCTTCAAGCGCCCGACCGTCCGTCGCCGATTTCTTCCAGGTGATAGGGCGTCGTCTGGTAGACCTCGTTGATCCAGTTGCCGAAGAGAAGATGGGCATGGGAGCGCCAGCGGTTGAGCGGCGTGCGTTCCGGGTCATCGGCGGGGAAATAGTTGAACGGCAGGTCGACCGGCACATTGGCGTCGACATCGCGCCGGTATTCGTCGCCGAGCGAACCGGAATCATATTCGATATGGTTGAACATGTAGAGCCGGTTGGCGAAGCTCTCCTGCGCCAGGCAGGGACCCACCTCGTCGGAATCCATCAAGAGTTCCATGCCCGGCGCGCGCTCGAGATCTTCCCGGCGCACCTCCGTCCAGCGCGACACCGGAATCTGGAAATCGTCGGAAAAGCCGTTCAGATAGATGGAAGCGGGCTTCAGGTTGCGGTGGCGATAGACCCCGAATGCCTTCTTGTTCAGAAGATGCTTCTCCACGCCGTGGAAATGATAGGCCGCCGCCATTGCGCCCCAGCAGATATTCATCGTCGAGTGGCAATGGGTCGTGGTCCAGTCGAGGATCTCCTTCAACTCATCCCAATAGGTGACTTCCTCGAAATCAAGCGTTTCCACCGGCGCGCCGGTGATGATGAAGCCGTCGAACTTGCGCTCCGCCACCTCGTCCCAGGTCTGGTAGAAAGAGAGGAGATGGTCGATCGGCGTATTCTTCGCCTTGTGCCCGCCGACGCGCACCAGCGAAAGCTCGATCTGCAGCGGCGAAGCGCCCAGAAGCCGTGCGAATTGCAGCTCGGTCTTGATCTTGTTCGGCATGAGGTTGAGCAGACCGAAATGGAGCGGGCGGATATCCTGCCGCTCGGCAACCGTTTCCGTCTTGACCCGCACGCCCTCTGCAAGAAGCGTCTCATAGGCGGGCAGCGTATCAGGAATCTTGATAGGCATGTCTCATTCCAATCCCGAACAGAAACCGGCCGACGTCAACACGCAGCCGGTCCGAATGGGCAGGAATTTTCCGCTCGCTTCGGCCCTTTAGCGAGTTGTTTTACGTGGCTGCAAGCCGGCCGGCCAAATCACCACGAGGAGAAGCTAGATAACGCCGCAATTGCCGGACGTCAATCTCGGCGCGAAAGGCAACGTACCGCCGAACCGCGGCTTCAGGCGAAAAATATTCTTAACGTCGGCCACGAAAGCGGCAACTCCATGCCAAGTCCAATGCTTGCAGCGGCTTCTTTCCAATCAAGGAAAAACAGTCGAAAGCGGATCGGTCCGCCGCCGTCGGAAGAGTGTTTCTCTGTGTGAAGCCAGTTTTCGGGAACGCCCTCCGGCGTGGGAACGGTGAATATGTGGCGCCGGTGACATAGCCGTGCGCCGTTTTTTCTGAAGTGATAGTCGATACTGCCAAGCCCTGACCAGCCTTCGTGCAGGAACAGTCCGGTCTCCTCGTGAAATTCCCGTTTTGCTGCCTCAAGCGGGACTTCCCCATGTTCAAGCGTTCCGCCGGGCACCTGAAGCGGAACCTCCGGGAAGTCCGGCTCATCGAAGACGAGTACCCTGCAGTCCCGTCGTGCATAGATGAGCACTTTTTCCGCATCCGGCGCCATTGCGCTTGCCTGTTTCAGGACGTTGACCGCTGCAGCGCCGCCGTGGTCACCCCCATGGCGACCAGCGCGCTGCCGCCGAGGCGCGGCAGCAGCACGGTTGCGGCGGCAGAGGAAAGCCTTGTCCGCAGCCGGTCGGCCATCAGGGCGTAGGCCAGGGCATTGATGGCGGCCAACGCGACGAAGGTGAGCGTGAGGACCGCAAACTGCGGCAGGAGTGGTTCCGCCGGTACGATGAACTGGGGCACGAAGGCGATGAAGAAGGCAATCGATTTCGGGTTCAGGGCGGTGACCGCCATGGCGTGAAAGAAAATCCGCTGTGCCGCGAGAGGGGGCGTGGCAGAGGAGGCCGGGGTCTCGCCCTTTCCGGCACTTCTGAAAAGCCGGATGCCGAGATAGACAAGATAGGCCGCGCCGACCCATTTGAGGATGATGAACAGCTTGGCCGAGGCGAGGACAAGCGCGCCGAGACCGGCGAGCGAGGCGCTCATGGCGATGAGATCGCCGAGCGCGACGCCGGCGGCGGTTGCGAGCGCCACCCGTCGCCCCTGGCTGAGCGCATAGCTCAGCACGAGAAGAACGGTGGGGCCGGGAATAAAAAGCAATGCCGTCGATGCCGCCACGAAGGTAAGCCAGAGTTGAAAATCCACGTGTCTCTCCCCTGAAATCTCCACAATATTCGCATCAAAGACAGGTCCTGCCGCCGCTGGCAAGCCGCTCGCGCGTCGAAAAGTGCAAAAGCAGGCTTGACCTTCCAGTGACTGGAAACCCTATCTCCTGCATCAGCATCAAAGCCAAAGAAACCCGAGGAGCAAGACGATGGCCGAGAAACTGACGCTGAAGATCGAAGGCATGGGCTGTGCCAAATGCAGCGAGAAGGTGACGAAGGCGCTTGGCAGCATTGACGGGATTTCCGGTGTCGCCGTCAGGCTGGACGACAATTCCGCCTCGTTTGAGCTTGCCGCGCCGGCCACCCGCGATCAGGCCGTCGAGGCCATCGAGGACGCCGGCTACGACGTCGTGGCCTGAGGCTGTCAAAGGGCAATCAACTTCCGGAAGGCGTTTCCCATGGAACAGACGATCTCTACCAGCCGCAGGACGCAAACCCTCTCCGTGCCGGTGACAGGCATGACCTGCGCATCCTGCGTGCGCAGCGTCGAGCGGGTCGTCGGCAAGGTTGAAGGCGTTGAGGCGGTTGCCGTCAATCTGGCGACCGAAACGGCCGAGGTGACGCTTTCCGACAGGAAAGCGACGGGCGCCGTGGTGGCGGCGATCGAGAAAGGCGGCTATGGCGTGCCGCTGTCGACCGTCGAACTTGGCATTCTCGGCATGCATTGCGCCTCCTGTGTGGCAAGCGTCGAGCGGTCGCTGTCCCGCGTGCCTGGCGTTGTATCGGCTCATGTCAATCTGGCGAATGAACGGGCAACGCTTTCGGTTCTGCCATCCGTGGACCTTGCGGTGCTGGAATCCGCGATTGGGAAGGCCGGTTTTAAGGCGCGTCGCTTGGAGGATCAGCGCGCCGGAAGCGAAAGCCATGAAGGCCGCCGGGCGAAGGAGCAGGCGGCCCTGAAGCGCGATCTGCTGACGGCTTTTGCCTTCACCCTGCCGCTTTTCGTGCTGGAAATGGGGTCGCACGTCATCCCCGCCCTCGGCCGTGAGGTGATGGCGACGGTCGGGATGTTTCCGCTGCATGTGTTCTATTTCGCGCTGGCGACGATCGTGCAGTTTGGTCCCGGCCGGCGGTTCTACAGCCACGGCATTGCCTCTTTCCGCAGGCTGTCGCCGGACATGAACGCGCTGGTGATGCTAGGCTCGAGCGCCGCCTGGGCCTATTCCACGGTCGCGACCTTCCTGCCGCAGGTCTTTCCGGCAGGCGCCGCTCAGGTCTATTTCGAAAGCTCTGCCGTCATCATCACGCTGATCCTTCTCGGCCGCTATCTCGAAGCCAGGGCCAAGGGGCGGACCTCGGCCGCCATCACCCACCTGATGGGCCTGCAGCCGAAGACCGCGCGCGTCGAGCGCGATGGCGCGACCGTCGATATTCCGATCGACGAGGTCAAACGCGGCGATCTGGTGATCGTGCGGCCGGGCGAGAAGATCGCCGTTGACGGCACGGTCGTTTCCGGCTCTTCGCATGTGGACGAGGCGATGATTTCGGGCGAGCCGCTTCCGGTTAAAAAAGGCGAGGGCGACGACGTCACCGGCGGCACGATCAACAAGACCGGGTCCTTCACCTTCAGGGCAACGGCGATCGGTTCGGACACGGTGCTCGCGCGGATCGTGAAGATGGTCGAGACTGCGCAAGGGGCGAAGCTCCCGGTGCAGGCCATGGTCGACAAGGTGACGGCATGGTTCGTGCCGGCGGTGCTGGCGGCGGCCGCGATCACCTTTCTGATCTGGCTCTTCGCCGGCCCGGCGCCTGCCTTTTCCTTCGCGTTGGTGAACGCCGTCGCGGTGCTGATCATCGCCTGCCCCTGCGCCATGGGGCTTGCAACGCCGACCTCGATCATGGTCGGAACGGGCAGGGCAGCGGAAACCGGCGTGCTGTTCAGGAACGGCGAGGCGCTGCAGACGCTGCGCGATACCGCCATCATTGCCTTCGACAAGACCGGGACGCTGACCGAGGGGCGGCCGCAGGTGACCGATATCATTCCTGCGGACGGCTTCGACGAGAACCGGCTTGTCGCCCTTGCCGCCGCCGTGGAGGCCGGCTCGGAGCATCCGCTTGCGGAGGCTGTGATCGCCATGGCGGCAGAGCGGAATATTGCTCTTCTCGCAGTCCGTGACTTTGAGGCGGTGACGGGTTTCGGCGTGAAGGCGGATGTCGACGGCAAGACGGTCGCCGTTGGCGCGCACCGGTTCATGGGTCTGCTGGGCGCCAATGTCTCGGCGCTGGACGCCACCGCCGACGCGCTTGCGGCCAAGGCGCGCTCGCTGCTGTTCATTGCCGTTGACGGCAGGCCTGCCGGGATCATCGGCGTCGCCGATCCGGTCAAGCCGTCGGCGAAGGCGGCAATCGCGGCATTGCACGCGGCCGGCCTGAAAACGGCGATGATCTCCGGGGACAATCGCAGGACCGCAGAAGCCATCGCGGCGGAAACCGGCATCGATACGGTGATTGCCGACGTGTTGCCGGATGGCAAGGTCGCCGCCCTGAACGAGCTCAGGGAGCAGTATGGCGCAATCGCCTTTGCCGGCGACGGCATCAATGATGCGCCGGCGCTGGCCGCCGCCGATACCGGCATCGCCATCGGCACGGGCACCGACATCGCCATCGAGACGGCGGATGTGGTGCTGATGTCGGGGGCGCTGTCGGGCGTCGTCAATGCTATCGCCCTGTCGCGGGCGGTCATGCGCAATATCGCGCAGAACCTTTTCTGGGCCTTTGCCTATAATGCCGTGCTCATCCCGGTTGCCGCCGGCATCCTCTATCCGGTCAACGGCATGCTTTTGTCTCCCATGCTGGCGGCGGCCGCCATGGGGCTTTCCAGCGTTTTCGTTCTGTCGAACGCGCTCCGGCTGAAGCGGTTCCGGGCGATTGGCTGAGCAGAGGTCCGGGCCTCCCCTCCGGTTAAGGCAAATAACGCGGCGGCGGCTTTCCATTCGCCGCCTGCCGCTCTATTATGGATTCCAGCCGCTTGCAGTTGGGACGAAGTGAATTCCGAGATTCCCCGGGCCTTTGATCACGATCAATACAAACCGATTTAAAGAGGCTTAAATCTGCCTCCGGTGAGATTGGACGGTCTTCTTTCGGGATAGTTTTTGGAGCCCCGCCGGCGTCATGCCGGTGACGAATTGCGGCGCGAGACTGGCCGAGAAGACTGCTGGGTCGCCCCCAAGACCGGCCCATGCCGTCCGCCAACCACTGAAACCGCCGGGCGTTCCGGCAAATAGCGCAGGAGTAGTCCCATGCCGGCCATCAGCACGACCGAACTTGACCAGCTCGTTGCCCGGACGAAGGCAGCGCAGCAGAAGTTTGCGACCTATACCCAGGAACAGGTCGACTTCATTTTCCGTTCCGCCGCCCTTGCCGCGGCCGATGCCCGCATCCCGCTTGCCCGTATGGCGCATGAGGAAACCGGAATGGGCGTCATGGAAGACAAGGTGGTCAAGAACCACTTTGCCTCGGAGTACATCTACAACAAATACAAGGACGACAAGACCTGCGGCATCCTTTCGGAAGAGCCGGAATACGGCATCTTCACGGTTGCCGAGCCTGTCGGCCTGATTTGCGCCATCGTGCCCACCACCAACCCGACCTCGACTGCGATTTTCAAGGCGCTGATCAGCCTGAAAACCAGGAACGGGGTGATCTTCTCGCCGCATCCGCGCGCCAGGCGCTCGACCTGCGAGGCCGCCCGGGTCGTGCTCGAAGCCGCCGTCAAGGCCGGCGCGCCGAAGGACATCATCAGCTGGATCGACGAACCCTCGGTGGAACTCTCGAATGCGCTGATGCACCACCCGGACATCAACCTCATCCTCGCCACAGGCGGACCCGGCATGGTGAAGGCCGCCTATTCGTCGGGCAAGCCCGCGATCGGCGTCGGCGCCGGCAATACGCCTGCCGTGATCGACGAATATGCCGACATCAAGCGCGCCGTCGCCTCGATCCTGATGTCGAAAACCTTCGACAACGGCGTTATCTGCGCATCGGAACAGTCGGTGATTGCCGTCGACAAGGTCTATGACAAGGTCCGCGAGCGTTTCAGCAGCCATGGCGGCTATGTGTTGTCGGGCAATGAGGCCGGCGCCGTTCGCGACATCATCATGAATAAGAAGGGCACGCTGAATGCCGAGATCGTCGGCCAGTCGGCCGAGAAGATTGCGGCCATGGCCGGCATCACCGTGCCGCCGCGCACCAAGGTTCTGATCGCGGAAGTCGAAAGCACTGGCGAGGACGAGGTCTTCGCCCACGAAAAGCTGTCGCCGACGCTGGCCATGTACAAGGCCAAGAACTTCGACCATGCCAGCCGGATCGCATCGGAGCTGGTGGCGCTCGGCGGCATCGGTCACACCTCGGTGCTTTACACCGACCAGGACCTGCAGCCCGAACGCGTCACCACCTTCGGCGAACGCATGAAGACGGCCCGCGTTCTCATCAACACCCCGGCTTCGCAGGGCGGCATCGGCGACCTCTACAACTTCCGCCTCGCGCCGTCGCTGACGCTTGGTTGCGGTTCGTGGGGCGGCAACTCGATCTCGGAAAACGTGGGTCCGCAGCACCTCATCAACAAGAAAACGGTCGCCAAGAGGGCAGAAAACATGCTGTGGCACAAGCTTCCCCCGTCGATCTATTTCCGTCGCGGCTCGCTTCCCTTCGCTCTGGAAGAACTGAAGGGCCACAAGCGCTGCCTGATCGTGACCGACCGCTTCCTGTTCGAGAACGGCTATGTCAACGATACGGTCCGCGTTCTGAAGGGCCTGGGCATGGAAGTCGAAACCTTCTTCGACGTGCAGGCCGACCCGACGCTCGCCGTCGTCCGCAAGGGCTGGGAACTGGCCCGCTCGTTCGAGCCGGACATCATCCTCGCACAGGGCGGCGGCTCGCCGATGGATGCGGCCAAGATCATGTGGGTGATGTATGAGCATCCGGAAGTCGAGTTCGCCGATCTGGCGCTGCGCTTCATGGATATCCGCAAGCGCATCTACCACTTCCCGAAGCTCGGCGTGAAGGCCAAGTTCGTGGCCGTGCCCACCACCTCGGGCACCGGTTCGGAGGTCACCCCGTTCGCCGTCGTCACCGACGAGAAGACCGGCGTGAAATATCCGATCGCCGACTACGAACTGACGCCGACCATGGCGATCGTCGATGCCGATCTGGTCATGAACATGCCGAAGTCGCTGACGGCCCATGGCGGTATCGATGCGGTGACCCATGCCCTGGAAGCCTATGTCTCGATCATGGCGAATGAGTATTCGGATGGTCAGGCGCTTCAGGCCCTGAAGCTTCTGAAGGAATACCTGCCCTCAGCCTACAGACAAGGCGCTGCCGATCCGAAGGCCCGCGAGCAGGTTCACAACGCCGCTACGATCGCCGGCATGGCCTTCGCCAACGCCTTCCTTGGCGTTTGCCACTCGATGGCGCACAAGGTCGGCGCGCAGTTCCATCTGCCGCACGGCCTGTCGAATGCCCTGCTTTTGGCCAATGTGGTTCGCTACAATGCGGTCGACAATCCGACCAAGCAGGCCACCTTCAGCCAGTATGACCGGCCAAAGGCGCTGTGCCGCTATGCGGAAGTCGCCCGCCATCTCGAGCTTGGCGGCAAGAGCGACGAAGAATCGGTCGAAAACCTGGTCAAGTGGATCGAGAGCCTCAACAAGGCCTGCGATATCCCCGAATCGATCCAGGCTGCGGGCGTCGGCGAAGCCGACTTCCTCGACCATCTCGACGCGGTTGCCGAAAAGGCCTTCGATGACCAGTGCACCGGCGCCAACCCGCGCTATCCGCTGATCTCGGAAATCCGCCAGGTCCTGCTCGACAGCTATTACGGCCGCGCCTACGAAGAAGGCGTCGTCCACGAGGCTGAAGAAAAGGGTTCGGTCGTGCCGCTCAGCGCCCGCAAGTAATTTGCGTCACTGAAACGTATGAGAAACGCCGCCTCCGGGCGGCGTTTTCACAGACTGCTGACAAACCTAGCCTTTTTACGGACGTCATCCTCGGGACAAGCCCGAGCATGACGGCTGGGGAGTGGGCAGGCTTTGTTAACACACTGAGAAAACGCCGCCTCCGGGCGGCGTTTTGAGGTTGGTTTCAACCTGTCCTGCCCGTTGCCGGCCTCAGATACGACGTCGGGTTGCCGTAGACGGGCGCGATGCGGGTGATCGCGTGGTCGAGGTTCTCGCGGGTGACCCGCATCGTCGCGCCGTTGGCGTGGACGAGGGTCTTGGCGTCTTCCATAATGCCGACATGGCCTTTCCAGAAAACGAGATCGCCGCGTTTCAGAGCCCGGCGCGTCACCGGCTCGCCTTCCATCAGCTCCTGCATGTCGGAATCGCGCGGCACGGCGATGCCTGCCATCATCATCGCCATCTGTATCAGCGCCGAACAGTCGAGGCCGAAACCGGACCTGCCGCCCCAGAGATAAGGCGTCTCGAGGAAGCGCAGGGCCGTCTTTACCGGGTCGCGTTCAAAGGGACGGCCGAGCGGAAAGCAGTGATCGGCGAAAACCGCCGTACCGTCCGAGCAGAGATAATAGCGACTGCCACGCATTTCCGCCTCGTCGATAAAGGTCAGCCGGCAGCCCATGGAAAGCGCGCAGACCGGCCCGGCCTTGAGTTCGGCCTCGGGATAAAGGAAGGTCCGGGGCACAGAGATGACATGGGAGGCCTGCCGCTCGCCCTCGGCCACCATCGCTTCCGGCAGGTAGCCGACATAGCCGTCGAAGCGCGACTGCACCCAGGCCCAGCCGGATTTCCGCTCGAAGATGTCGACGATTTCGCCGAAGAGAAGCTGGCTGTCGATGAAGGCGGCCTCCGACGGCTTCGGCCGCAAGGGGGCGACGGGGACGATGATCTGGGCCGGCGTCGGCACGGCGAAGCGATCCGCATGGACGATGCCGGAAAGCCGCGCATCGGCGAGATCGGGCCGGAAGGCATGCAGCCTTCGATCGAGTTCCATCACCATCAGCTCGTCCGGATCGTTTCGAAGAGGGCGCGGATCGCCTGCGCCTCGCCGCCCGCCGGGCCGAAGTCGCGATCGGCCGGCGCGTGGCCGTAAATATCGAAATGCGCCCACGTCCTTGCCCGTCCGATGAAGCGCTTCAGGAAAAGCGCGGCGGTGATCGAACCGGCCATGCCGCCGGCCGGCGCATTGGTCAGGTCGGCAATCCCGGTCTTCAGCCGCGCGTCATAGCCGGCAAAAAGCGGCATGCGCCAGAGCGGATCGGAAAGCGCTTCGCCGCTCCTGTGCAGCGTTTCGGCAAAGGCGTCGCTGTCGGTGAAGAACGGCGCGATGTCCGGGCCGAGCGCCACGCGGGCGGCCCCCGTCAGCGTCGCCATGTCGATCAGAAGGTCGGGAAGCTCCTCGTCCGCATAGGTCAGCGCGTCGGCAAGGATGAGGCGTCCCTCCGCATCGGTATTGTCGATCTGCACGGTAAGCCCCTTGCGCGAGCGGTAGATGTCGCCCGGGCGGAAGGCATTGCCGGCGATCGCGTTCTCGACGCTCGGGACGATCACGCGCAGGTCGACGTCGAGGCCGGCGTCCATGATCATCAGCGCCAGCGCCATGACATTGGCAGCGCCGCCCATGTCCT
This sequence comes from Martelella sp., assembly GCF_984369615.1. Classification (NCBI taxonomy): domain Bacteria; kingdom Pseudomonadati; phylum Pseudomonadota; class Alphaproteobacteria; order Hyphomicrobiales; family Aurantimonadaceae; genus Martelella; species Martelella sp. Next base: position 25,129 of record NZ_CFHTCS010000007.1, read on the forward strand.
TTTTCATAAGGCCCATGCCGGCCGCCGACTTGATGTCGAGGCCGCCGGTGTCGAAACAGACGCCCTTGCCGACAAGGGCGATGCTCCTTGCGCCCTTGCGGCCCCAGCGCAGCTCCATCAGGCGCGGCGCTTTCTCCCCGGCGCGGCCGACCGCGTGGATCAGCGGAAAGCCCTTTGCCAGAAGGTCATCGCCGCGAATCGCGCCGAATTCCGCGCCGTAATGACCGGCCAGGCGTTCGAAGGCGTGCTCCAGGTGATCCGGCTGCATGTCGTTGGCCGGGGTGTTGATCAGGTCGCGGGCGAGAAAGATGGCGGCAACCGTCCGCTCGATTGCATCCCGGTCGCAGTCTTCAGGCACGGCGAGGCGAGCCTTTCCGGCTGTGGACGGCTTCAGGTAGCGCTCGAACCGGTAGCCGCCCGCGGCAAAACCGATCAACGCCTGGCGCAGATCGCCCTGAAAGCCCGTAAGCCGCCAGTCGCCTGCCGGCAGAAGCCTGGAAAGGCGACCGGTCACGAAGGGCGCATTCCCCTGTCCGAGGCCGAAGAGGGCACCGGCAACACCGCCGTCATCGCCGGGCGCGAGCAGGAGCTCACCCTCGCGGGCGGAAAATCCCGCCGAGCGGGCAAAAAGGCGGATATTTTCCGGGAGGATGTCGGGTCTTTCGAGATCGGTCGGCGTTACCGCATAGAGCGGCTTTGTCTCTGAACCGGCTGTGCAAAACGGCGAAAGGCGTTCGAAAAACTGGAAACTGGGCATCTGTGTTCGCTTGTCGGTGTCGTCCCGCATACTTTCGCGGGAAAAAACTTTCTGTAAAGTGTCGTAAAGCCTCGGAAATGATTCCTTACGCTGATCGGGGCGCGGAGAACAGACGGAGTTTGCCTTAAAATGACCAATCCGACCGGGCTTTCAGGAAAAGCGGCACTGGCTCTCGTTGTGGCGGCCATCGCGGTCTCAGGCTGCGCCAGCGTGCGCAGGCCGATGACCACGGCGCAATACATGTCCGCCGAAGAGATAGCCGCGCTCTCGCCCTCACAGCGCCAGATGGCGAGCTACCGGCTCGAAACGGCCTATCTGTCCAGGCCCGGAAGCGTCAAGGCCGGTGTCGCCTGGTCGGAATATCTGAAGGCCGAGGGGCGCTACGGCGAAGCCAATCAGGTGATGCGCGAGGTTGCCGCGCGCAATCCGGATTCCGGTGATGCGCTGCTTCACTATGCCGAAACGCAGGCGGCCCTCGGCTATTACCCGGATGCGCTGCGCACGGTCCGCAATGCGGAAGCGGCGTCGCCGCGCGACTGGCGAACCTTCTCGCAGGAGGGGCTGATTCTCGACCAGATGGGCAAGCCGGTGGAGGCGCGCATGCGCTACCGTCAGGCGCTCACATTGTCGCCGAAGAACCCGGAGGTGCTGTCCAACATGGCGGTCTCCTACGTGTTGACCCATGATCTGGCGACGGCGGAGAATTATCTGCGCGAGGCAATTGCCCAGCGCGATGCCAGTCCGGAAGTCCGGGTCAACCTGGCGCTGGTGCTGGCGCTTCAGGGCAAGCAGCAGGAGGCCGAGCGCGTTGCCACCAGCGGCGTATCGGCGGAAGAGGCCCAGGCCAATCTGGCAGCGCTCCAGGCCGCCACGGCGCCCGGCGGCGCCTGGGAACGATACGCCGTCGGTGCGGGCGGGCAACAGACCGCCATGTGACCGCGGTGCCAGGAGCGCCGGTCTCAGGATATTGCGCGGATGAGGAACCCCGCGAGCGCAAAGAGGCCGGCAAGGCTTGTCGCGAAAAAGAGGAGGCTGCCGGCGAGCGTCAGCCACAGGGCCCAGTTGATGCCCTTTCCGCGTGCATGTTTCGAACTATAGATGATCTTCGCATCGTCAGCGTCCCAACCGGCCATGGCGCGCAGTTGGTCGGCGAAGATGAACTCCGGCACTTCGATCATATCGGCCGCCGCTGAGGTTGCGGCGGAATTCTGGCGGCTGGAGATGTTTCGTCTCACTGCCCTGCTCCCTTGTCTGTCCCGTTTCCGCCCTTGCGGACGAAAACCTCCCTGCCAACAAGTATAGAGCAATTCGTTCAAAAAACGATCACAAATTGCAATCGCAGGTGCAGAAAACCGGCTTGATCCACCGGAAAAGGCTCAATATCGGACCGTTCGCCACCAAAGGTTGCTTCTATTGCTCCTCGCCGCCGGGCTTCGATTCGTCCTCGGTGACGGGAATTGCATAGGATCCGGTCAACCAGCGGGAGAGGTCGAGCTGGCGGCAACGGTCGCTGCAGAAGGGGTAGTTCTCCCGCGTCGAGGGACGCCCGCATTCGGGGCATTTGCGGGGTTTTCTCAACGGTTCGACGCGGACGTCGCTGTCATTGCCCATCTTTGCTCCATCCTTCGCAAATGTTATAGCCGCGGCCGGAAAGGAGCGTCTGCGTTTCGTAGAGCGGCAGGCCGACAACAGCGGAATAGGAGCCGACGAGGCGCTCGATGAAGGCCGCCGCGCGGCCCTGGACGGCATAGGCGCCTGCCTTGCCGCGCCATTCGCCGCAGGCCAGATAGGCCTCGATCTCTGTCTTCGAGAGATGCTTGAAGCTGACGCGCGTTTCAACGATCCGCAGGCTTTCCCCCGCCTCGCCGACAATGCGGACGCAAAGGCCGGTGAAGACACGGTGGTTGCGCCCGGAAAGAAGTGACAGGCAGGAAAGCGCCTCGTCTTCGGTTGATGCCTTGGGCAGGATGCGCCTGCCGACGGCAACGACGGTATCGGCAGCCAGCACCGCAGCGCCGCGCCAGCTTTCGTCACCGTCAAGCGCCTCGGCTACCACGCCGGCCTTGCCGCCTGCGAGCCGACCGGCCAGAAGCCGTGGCGTCTCCTTTTCGCGCGGGCTCTCATCGATATCGGCGGGCAGGATCCGGTCGGGCGTCACGCCGATCTGGGCCAGGAGGTCCACCCGGCGCGGCGAAGCCGATGCCAGGACAAGTTTCGTCTTTGCCACGGTCAAGCCCGTTCCGAACGCTCTTGGAGCGCTTCCGTTTTCTCCGAAACGCGAAAGCGATCTATCTCTTTGTTTTTGCGCGTTTCCGGAAGGAAAACCGGTATCCGCCTTTCCTGGAAACGCTCTGGAAGGCAGGCGCTTCTACTTGAAGCGATAGGTGATCCGGCCCTTGGTCAGGTCATAAGGGGTCATTTCCACAAGCACCTTGTCGCCGGCGAGAACGCGGATGCGGTTCTTGCGCATGCGGCCGGCGGTGTGGGCGATGATTTCGTGGTCGTTTTCAAGCTTCACCCGGAATGTCGCATTCGGCAGAAGCTCGACGACGACGCCCGGAAATTCCAGTACTTCTTCTTTAGCCATTTATGTCGTTTCTTTTCTTTCCTGCGCCCGGCGATCGGCCGGAACGCTTCAATCCCCGTCCGGCCGATCGCCGGCATGACAGACGGGGACACTGTTGCTTCAATGATCTGCAGCGTATCGGCTGCGCTTGAGAACAAGCGCGCGGCGCTGCTGAATTGCGGCGAAACCTACACAATAGTTCAACGTTTGTGAACCATGTTTGCTCCCGCCGTCGTTTTTTGTTCACGTGACGTTCGAAACCCTGACGCAGAAGGGGTCAGCCGCGCCAGTAGAGCACGCAGAACAGCGTGAACAGGCGCCGCGCTGTGTCGAAATCGAGTTCGATCTTGCCTTTCAGCCGGTCCTGAAGGGTTTGCGAGCCCTCATTGTGGATGCCGCGCCGGCCCATGTCGATCGCCTCGATCTTGCTCGGGCTCGCCGTCTTGATCGCCTCGTAATAGCTCTCGCAGATCATGAAATAGTCCTTCACGATCCGCCGGAACGGCGTCAGTGACAGGATGTGGGTTGCGACCTTGTCGCCGTTTTCGAGCGTGATGTCGAAGATCAGCCGCTTCTCGATGATCGAGAGCGTCAGCTTGTAGGGACCACCGGCATGGCCGACCGGGCGGAAGTGGTTTTCCTCGAGCAGGTCGAAAATGGCGACGGCGCGTTCATGCTCGACATCAGGCGAAGCGCGGCCGATGCTCTCGTCGAGAACAACGTCACTCAGCCTGTATTCGCCCGTCGTCATGTCTATTCCTTGCGGTTGAGGCGGATGGCGACCGATCGTGCATGGGCGCCCAGCCCTTCGCATTCTGCAAGCTCGATGGCCGCCGGCGCAAGTCTATTCAGCTGTTCGGGCCCCAGACGAAGGATGGAGGTGCGCTTCATGAAATCGAGAACGCCGAGCCCGGAGGAAAAGCGGGCGGAACGGGCGGTCGGAAGGACGTGGTTCGAGCCGCCGACATAGTCGCCGATCGCTTCCGGCGTATAATGCCCGGCAAAGATCGCGCCTGCATTGCGCACCTTCGGGATCAGCGCGTCCGGATCATCGACGGCGAGTTCCAGGTGTTCGGGCGCGACGCGGTTGGCGAGCGAAAGCGCGGCGTCGAGATCGGAAACAGTGATGATCGCGCCATAGTCGCGCCAGCTCGCGCCGGCGATCTCGCCGCGCGGCAGGGTCTTCAGCTGCCGCTCGACCGCCTGTTCGACGGCTCCGCCGAGCGCCTTGTCGGTGGTGATCAGGATCGACTGCGCCGCGGCGTCGTGCTCGGCCTGGGCCAGAAGGTCGGCGGCGATCCAGTCCGGATTGTTGTCGCCGTCGGCGATCACCAGCACTTCCGAAGGACCGGCGATCATGTCGATGCCGACCGTGCCGAAGACGGCCCGCTTGGCGGCGGCCACATAGGCATTGCCGGGGCCGACGATCTTGGAGACCGGGGCGATCGTGTCGGTGCCGTAGGCGAGCGCTGCCACCGCCTGGGCGCCGCCGATCCGGTAAATCTCGGTGATGCCCGCGATCTTCGCTGCCGCCAGCACCGCCGGATTGATCTTGCCCTTCATCGCGGGCACGACCATGACGACGCGCTCGACGCCTGCGACCCTGGCCGGCACGGCATTCATCAGCACCGAACTTGGGTAGCTTGCAGTCCCGCCCGGCACGTAGAGCCCGACGGCCTCGACCGCCGTCCAGCGGTGGCCAAGCGTGACGCCGATTTCGTCCTCATAAGAGTCATCCGGCGGCAGCTGGCGGGCGTGATGCTTGCGGATGCGTTCCTCGGCAAGCCGCAACGCGTCGATGACCTTCGGGTCGACGGCGGCGATTGCGGCCTCCATCTCCTCTGTGCCAACCTTCATCGGCGTGGCGGGATCGGAAAAATCGACATCGTCGAAACGCGCCGAATAGGCGGCAAGGGCTGCATCGCCGTTTGCGCGGATATCGGCGATGATCGCATCGACGGTGTCGCCGACATCCTTGGAGACTTCGCGCTTCATCGAAAGCAGCGCCGTAAAGGCGGTTTCAAAGTCGTCGGCGGCTTTGTTGAGCCAGATGGCCATGTTTGCCTCACTCAATCAGATGGGAATTCGTTCCGGTCAACATACAAACACTGTCTCAGCGCGGATGATGCGGCTTGCCGCGCGCTTCCCAGCTTGCCGAAAGATCGGCGAGAAGCACCTCGATACATTCCACATCCGCGACGATCTCGCCGCCGCCCGAAAGGGTGATGACCAGCGAGCCTTCCGGCCCGTCTCCGGTTTTCTCGAATGTCACCGAAAGCATGTTGGAGACCTCGTCATCGGCCTTTCGGTCAAGCCCGATGCTGCGCACGGCGGTGACCCGCTTGAACACGAGCGCAGCCCGCCGCCGCTCCGGCTTCTTGAAGAATCCGCGCTTGTTTTCCCAGACGAAGCGATTGCACAGAAGCTGGAACTGCCCGGCGACCCTCGAGAACGTCACGTCCTTCGACAGAAACACGGCGTCCTGGACATGCGCCGAGATGATGGCGAGGTCTTCGTCATCCAGCGCCATGAGTTTCAGTTGATCGGTGGACATGTCAAAATTCCCGGCGGGTTTAAGGTTTTAAACCGAGATAAGGCGATAGCCGCCGTTTCGCAACCGTTGCAGCGCCGGGATTGTCCGCGTCGACAGGAAAATGATGCCGGGTTCGGCCTCAGTCGCTGATCCGCTCGACGATCGCGCCGCAGCGGGTGAGCTTTTCCTCCAGCCGCTCGAAACCGCGATCGAGGTGATAGACGCGCGAGACCGTCGTCTCGCCCCTGGCAGCAAGCCCGGCAATGACGAGCGAGACCGAGGCGCGCAGGTCCGTCGCCATCACCGGCGCGCCGTGCAGTTCCTTCACGCCCCTGATGGTCGCCGTCTGGCCGGAGAGCGAGATATCTGCGCCGAGGCGGGCAAGCTCCTGTACGTGCATGAAGCGGTTTTCGAAGATCGTCTCGACGATGCGGGACGTGCCCCTGGCGCGGGTCATCAGCGCCATGAACTGCGCCTGAAGGTCGGTCGGGAAGCCCGGATACGGCTCGGTGGTGATGTCCACGGGACGGATATCGTCGCCGTGTCCGATGACGTGGATGCCGGTCTCCGTCGGGGTGATTTCCGCGCCGGCGGCCCGGATCGCCTCGATGGCGGCGCTCAGGAGCGTGGCATCGGTGTTCTCGAGCGTCACTTCGCCGCCGGCCATGGCAACGGCCATGGCATAGGTGCCGGTCTCGATCCTGTCCGGAAGCACGGTGTGGCGCGCGCCGGAAAGCGAGGTTACGCCGTCAATGGTGATCGTCGGCGTGCCGGCCCCTTCGATCTTCGCGCCCATGGCCTTCAGGCAATTGGCGAGGTCGACGACTTCCGGTTCGCGCGCGGCGTTCTCCAGAACAGTGGTGCCGTTGGCAAGCGTTGCCGCCATCATCAGCGTATGCGTCGCGCCGACCGAGACCTTGGGGAAGACATAATGGCGGCCCACGAGCCCGCCCTTCGGCGCTTTCGCCTCGACATAGCCCTGCTCGATCTCGATTTCCGCGCCGAGCGCCTTCAACCCGTCTATGAAGAGATCGACGGGCCGCGTACCGATGGCGCAGCCGCCGGGCAGGGAGACCCGGGCGATGCCCTCGCGCGCCAGAAGCGGGCCGATGACCCAGAAGGAGGCGCGCATCTTGCGCACCAGGTCATAGGAGGCCGTGGTATCGGTAATCGTCGGGCAGTTGAAATGGATGGTGCGGGCATAGCCGTCCTGCTGGCGCTCGCGCCGGCCGTTGACGGAGATGTCGACGCCGTGATTGCCGAGAATGCGCATCAGAAGCTCGACATCGGCCAGGTGCGGCACATTTTCGAGCGTCAGCGTGTCGCTGGTCAGAAGCGAAGAGATGATCAGCGGCAGCGCGGCATTCTTCGCGCCGGAAATGGGAATGACGCCCTTCAAGGGGTTGCCACCGACGACTTTTATTTGATCCATGCCACATTTTCCGGGAAAACCCGGCCTCTTCTTGAAAGTTCAGGCGCGTCTAAACGAAACGTCGGCCATGATCAATCGCAATGGTTGACAAGTCGTTGAGTGCTCCGGTCAAAGCAGCCAAAAATGGCAGGTCTATGTTCCGGGGCGTCAAAATACCGGCAGTCCCGCGGTCGCTGTTTTCAGCCCTCGTCCTTTTGCCGGGAGGCGGGCAGGCCGTCGCTCTCATCGGCGGCGCCCTTGCGTCGCGCCCGCGACTGCTGCTTGCGCCGCGTGAGATTTTCGCGCAGCTTCTGCGCCGCCCGCTCCCGGCGCAGCGTTGCGGCATCCGTTTTTTTCTTCCGTGGCTCGGCGTTGTCCATCTCGCCACACCCTCCTCAAGCGTGCTTTCCGTCGAAATGCGGATTAGGGAAAAGAAATCTGTTTCCCGTCTTGCACTTGAAGCGGAGCTATGGCAATAGGCCGCTTGCCTGCACCAAACAGTGCCGGGCACGCTTCGCAACGCCGAAGTCGGGCTGCTATAGCTCAGGGGTAGAGCACTCCCTTGGTAAGGGAGAGGCCGAGAGTTCAAATCTCTCTAGCAGCACCATTTTCCCCGTATCGCTCCTCGGAGAACTGCTGGCGGCGTCGACCTGCCGCGTTCAGCGTTCCACCGGGGTCTTCACCGAACGAGGCGATGCCTCTTGCGTTTGAATATGCGTCGGACAGACAAAGGCCGTTCCGGCGAGAACGCCGGAACGGCCTGTTCTTCCAAGCCTCTTAATGTCCGAAAATATCTATCGGAGCTCGGCAACCATTTTCCGTGCGCCGTTTCTGCCAAGGCCTTCGAGGCTTTCGGCGAGGCTTTCCTTGAAACCGACGCTTTCCCTGAGCGCTGCGGGAAAAATGCCGGAGTCGGAGAGGACGCGCTCGACCTTCTCGCGCGATGATCCGCCATTGGCGAGCGTCTTCAGCCTGTCCGCCAGCGGATCGCGCACATCGATCGGAGCGCCCCTGTCATCCGTGCCGGCGACATAGCGGATCCAGCCGGCGACCAGCAGGGTGAGACGGGGGCACGGGGTTTCGTTCTTCAGATGATGCGCGATTGATTCCAGCGCGCGCTGCGGCAGTTTCTGGCTGCCATCCATGGCGATCTGCCAGGTGCGGTGGCGAATTGCCGGGTTTTCGAAGCGCGTGATCAGAGCATCGGCGTAGGCGTCGAGGTCGATTCCGTCAGGTGCTTTGAGCGTCGGGATCTGTTCCTTGGCCATCAGGTCGCGGGCGGCCTTTCGATAGGCCGGGTCCTGCATGGTTTCGGCAATGGTTTCATAGCCGCCGAGATAGCCGAGATAGGCGAGGAAGGAATGCGAACCGTTGAGCATGCGAAGCTTCATGTTCTCATAGGGCACGACATCATCGGTGAAGGTGGCGCCGGCGCTGTCCCAGTCCGGGCGGCCGGAAACGAAATCATCCTCGATCACCCATTGGCGGAAGGGCTCGCAGACGATGCCTGCGGGATCCTCGGTGCCGATCCGCTCGGCAAGAAGCCGATAGCTTTCCTCGGTCATCGCCGGAACGATGCGGTCGACCATGGTGGAGGGGAAGCGGCCATGCTCCTCGATCCAGTCGGCAAGCGCGCTGTCGCGGGCCCGGGCGAAATCGATCACCGCGCGGCGGGCAAGCTTGCCGTTTGAAGGCAGGTTGTCGCAGGAGAGAACGGTAAAGGGCTTCTGCCCGGCCTGTCTGCGGGCGGCGAGGGCCGCCACCAGCATGCCGACGACCGTTTGCGGCTGATCGGGATTGGCAAGGTCGGCCTTGATTGCCGGATTGTCGAAGTCAAGCCCGCCATCGGCGCCGAGCGTGTAGCCCTTTTCGGTGACGGTAATGGAGACGAGCGCGATGTTCTCATCGGCAATGGCGGCGATAATGCCCTCGGGGCCGCAGTCTTCCATGTGGCGATGATCCACGACCGCGCCGGAAATGCGGGCTTTCTGCCCGTCAGCGGCATTCTCGACGACGCTATAGAGATAGTCGCGTTCGGCGAGCGCCTTCAGCGGTGCGGATGGGCCTCTGAGTTCGATCTCGCGATAGCCCCAGGTGCCGCCGGCGCGCAGGACGTCGTCGGTATAAACGGCCTGGTGGGCGCGGTGAAAGGCGCCGAAGCCGATATGGCACATGCGGGCTTCGACCTTCGAGCGGTCGTAGTCGGGGCGCAGGACATCGGGTGCGGCGCGGTCAAGAAGGGCGTTGGAGGACATGGGGGTTCCTTCCGTAAAAACGGCGGGCGCGGGCTTGCGCCGTCGGCAATGAGACGTGGGATGAAGAAAAACGGGAGAGCCGAAGCTCTCCCGAAGGGCCGTCAGCGGTTGACGGTCGTACCGTTGGCGTCGGCCATGCCGTTCGCGGCGATCTTGCGGGCCTCGCCCTCGGGCAGGAGGATCCGGACGGTCTCGTAGGGCGGCCTGTAGTCGCCCTCGCGCGCCCAGGCGAGCGTGAGGCCGGCATCGTCGCCGGAAAGGGCGTAGCGCGTCACCGCATGGCCCGAAGCCTCGCGCCAGTTCACGGTGTCGCCATCATCTTCGTACTCGATTGTTTCGGCGGAAAACGCGCCCGGAACCGGGAAGACGGCGAGCGTGCGGGCCGTGTCGGCCCTGGCATTGGCGCGGTTTGCGCCGTCCGAGAGCGGAATGACGGCTCCGGCGCGCACGAAAAGCGGCATGCTGGAAAGCGTCACCGGCAGCGTCACCTCCGTTCCGGGCGCATGGTATTCGCCCGACCAGAAATCCCACCAGCCGGTTTCGTTTTTCGGCAGGTAGACCGTCCGCTCGGCGGCGCCCTTGTCGACCACATTGGCGACGAGGAGATCGCGGCCGAGCATGAAGTCGTCTGTCTCCTCGAACGTGCGCGGATCGTGCGGATGGTCGAGGAAGGTCGGCCGCAGCATCGGCTCGTCGGCCGTCGTCGCCAACCATGTCAGCGTGTAGAGATAGGGCGTCAGCCGGTAGCGGAAATCGAGCGCGTCGCGGATCAGCGGCAGAACCTCCGGATACATCCAGGCTTCGTTGGCCGTGCCGTCATCATTCCAGGAGTGGATGGTGAAGCGCGGGTGGAAGATGCCGTTCTGGACCCAGCGGACGAACAGTTCCGGCTCCGGCTTCGGGCCGGAAAAGCCGCCGACGTCATGGCCGACATTGTAAATGCCCGACAGCGACATCGAGAGGCCCATGCGGATATTGTAGCGCACCGTCTCCCAGCGCGTGTAGTTGTCGCCGGACCAGGTCTGGGCGTAGCGCTGGATGCCGGGGCAGCCGGCGCGCGAAATCAGATATTGGCGGTGATCGGGATCGAAGGCTTCCTGTGCTTCCCTGGAGGCGCGGCTCATCAGCAGCGAATGCAGCGGACGGATCAGCGCGACCGGGATTTCCTTGCCGAAACCGTTGCAGCGGGCCTCGTCGTCCCAGATTTCATACTCGTTATTGTCGTTCCAGGTGCAGGCAATGCCCTTTTTCAGGAGCTGCTCGGTGACGCCCTTCTGCCACCAGGCGACGGAGGCCGGATTGGTGAAATCGAGATGGGCGCCGCTGTCGTCCCAGTAGACGGCATCCGCATAGGAATTCGTCTCGCTGTCGGTGATGAACAGGCCGGCGTCAAGCGCCTCGTCGAAGCGCGGGTGGTCCTGCAGAAGCGCCGGCTTGATATTGGCAATCAGCGTCAGTTCCGCATCCGCGAACTTTTTCGTCATGCCCTCGACATCCGGGAATTTTTCATAATTCCAGTTGAAGACGTAGCGTTTCGAGCCGATCGAGGTGTAGCCGGACGACATCTGGAAGCTGTCGCAGGGAATGTCGTGTTCGGAGAGCCTGGTGAGGAAGCCTTCCAGCTCTTCCTGCGCATTGGGCCGGTCGGTATAGGCCATGGTCGAGCCGGAATAGCCGAGCGCCCAGCGCGGCATGAAGGCCGTGCCGCCGGTCAGCCGTGTGTGGCCCTTCACCAGGTCCAGCATCTCCGGCGCCCAGGCGAAATAGTAGTCGAGATCGCCATCGAGCGCGCGGTAGGCGCGGAAGGGCTTGTGGTAATTGTCGAACTCGTTGCCGAGATCGAACCAGCAGGAGGCAAGATTGTCGTAGAAGACCGAGAAGGCACCGGCATCGGGCGTCACTGTGAAGGTGACGGGCAAATGCTTGTAGAGCGGATCGGTGGTCCTGGCATCATAGCCCATGGCGTCGAGATTGCGCATCTCGTAGCGGCGGCCGGAGCGTTCGAGATCGCCCGCCTTCTCGCCGAGACCGTAGACCTTC
>NZ_CFHTCS010000008.1:0-35784 GCF_984369615.1 Martelella sp.
CCGCGGGAAACGGCAAGACGCACGGCCGCGGATCCGATGAAACCGGCGCCGCCGGTAACGAGCAATTTCATAGCGAAGCCTCAATAGCTGAAGGGGCTCTGGAAGTCAGTGAAGGACCGGGCATCCCTGTCCTTTGCCGAAACGGTGAATTGAACACCGGAGAGCGGCCATTCAATGCCGATATCCGGGTCATCGAAACGGACCGATCCGTCGCATTCCGGGGCATAATAGTCGGAACATTTGTAGATGATCTCGCTGTCGGGCTCGAGCGTCATGAAACCGTGCAGAAAGCCCTCCGGGATCATCAGTTGCCTGCCGTTTTCGAAGGAGAGTTCGAGGCCGTACCATTGGCCGAAGGTCGGCGATCCCTCGCGGACATCGACGGCGACATCGAAAATGCGTCCGCGTCCGCAGCGGACCAGCTTGGCCTGCGCATGCGGCGGCGACTGGTAGTGCAATCCTCTCACCGTGCCAACCGCACGCGACAGGGAATGATTGTCCTGCACGAAATCGATCTCGATCCCCAGACCGGACAGGACCTTCCTGTTCCAGCTCTCGGAAAAAAACCCGCGCTCGTCTCCGAACCGCTTGGGCGTCAGAATAACGAGGCCGGGAATATGCGTTTTCACAATATCCATTTCAAAATACGCTCTTAAACGTTCGAGTCTGCTCCGGACGATCAGGCTGCCCGACAAGGCAGGACAGTCGATCTCAACGGTATTACGGCAAATCGCCGCAATGTCAAAAGCGTATAAGGCCGGGATCGCCGCCCATCGTCGAGACGGCCTACCAGCTTTACGCCCGGATTCTGAGCAGAAGACGGATGCCGAGTAGCGGGATATTTGTGCAGGGAGACCAAACTAGCCGGCCAGGCAGCCCCGAGAGCCCGGGTGAGCGAAGGTCTGGTTGCGGTTTGAGGGTCAGCATTGAGGTGTCGCGGCGCAAGCTGTGTCCCCGACGCTGGCCGGGGGCATCAGGCCCGTCAGACCCGCAGACCTCTATCCAGATACCGGCAACAAACGGCAGCGCAAAGCCGGAAGGGCAGAACAGCCGCGATGGCCAGCGCTGCCGGCGTTTGTCCCGCGCTCAACCGATAGCGCGACGCCGGGCCTTTTTCAGCCCTCGTCTTCCTCGTCGTCAGCGAAGGAAACCAGCTTGGAACTATAGGTCTTTTCTCCGAGACGGTCGATCAGGTCGAGCTGGAGCTCAAGCCAGTCCTTGTGGCCTTCCTCGTCGAGCACGATCTTCTCGAACAGCATCCGCGTGCCGATATCGCCAAGCTCCGCGGCATGCAGCGCCGCCTCGGTATAGACGGCGATCGCCTCTTCCTCGTCGGCCTTGTCGGCCTTGAACATCTCGGGCAGGCTTTCGGCCTTCTGCGGCGGCTTGTCGAAGGCAATCTTCGGCGAAGCCTTGAGGAAGAACAGCCGCTCGATGAACTGGTCGGAATGCCCGAGTTCCTCCGCCATTTCCGCGCGCATCTTCGCCGCCATTTTCGTCAGGCCCCAATCTTCGAGCGTGTGCGCGTGCAGCTGATACTGGTGGGCAGCACTCATCTCCATGTTTACCGCGCGCTGGAGATATTCGATTAATTTGGTATTTTTCATCGCTGTCATCCTTTCCTGATTGGCGGTCCACGGTGGTCGCCGCCCGCCACAGGGTGCGTAGCGGCAAGTGCCCGTTGGACCGAACGTTAAGACACATATGGCCTTGCCGAACGCTCCGGCAAGGGGCCGGCGTCAGGCGCGACAGCCTCAGCGCTGCGGCGAGGCGTCGCGAAAGGCCTTGAGGTAATGCCGTTCGAAATAGCGCTTCAGCCAGTGGAAGATCCGGCTCTTCGGCAGGACGATGTTGTGCTTCTGATTGCGGAAGACGAGCATGCCGGCGTCCAGCGTATCGACGATACAGATGAGTTCCGGCTTGAAGGCGCGGCGCGGCGCCTCGCCCTTCAGCGCGCAGGCGATGTTTTCCGCAGCCGCCACGCCCTGCAGGTCCGCCTGATGAGCCTGTTTCGGCATCCATTCCGGACCGGGAAAGGAGCCGCTGTCGCCGACGACCCAGAGGCCTTCGCGACCTGAGACGCGGCACATCTCGTCGGCCGCGATCATGCCGCCGGGCGAAAGCGGCAGATCGGTGTTTTCGAGCCAGGCCGGGCCGGTCAGTCCCGGCATGAACACGATCAGGTCGCCGGCAAAGGCGCCGCCTTCGGTCACCACCTGGTCCTCCTCGAACCGGGCCATCTTGTGTCCGAGACGGGTCTCGATATCGCGCCGCTTCATCTCCTTCAGGAGGCCGTCGACGGCCTTGTCGCCAAGCCTCTGGCCCGGCCTGTCGGAGGGATTGAAGAAGACAAGGCGGAACCTGTCGCGCCGCTTCTGTTTCCTGAGCAGGGTGTCGATGATGAACAGGAACTCGAACATCGGCCCGCCGCGCACCGCGCCCTGCTCCTTCGGGTTGGACGCAAAACCGACGGCGATCGTGCCGCCCTCCAGCGCCTCCAGCCGCCGGGCGATCTCCTCACCCACGGCGATCCCCTCGCAGGGCACCAGGGCATGTTCTATGCCGGGAAGTCTTCTGATGAAACGCGCGCCGGAAGCGATCACCAGATGGTCGGCCCGGTAGGTGCCGTTGTCAGTCAGGACCGTGCGTCCGTCCTCGCCAAGACCGGTGACGCTGGCGGGCACATAGTCGATGCGATACCGGTCGAAGAAGCCTGCAAGCGGCACTTTCAGCTTTTCGCCCTGCCGCAAGTGCGCCGGCAGCCAGATGGTGCTCGGAAGGTAATGGAGCGCGTCGCGCGGCGAGATCATCCTGATCGTCACCGCACTGTCGCGCCTGCGCAACTCCCGCGCGGTGGTGAGAGCCGCAAACCCTGTTCCGATGATGGTCACATTGGTCATATCGATACGCCTGTAATCTGTGTTTCTTCATATATACGCATATATACCATAATGGCAAATGAATTTTCAGGCGCGTTCGGGCCGGTGACCTTTGGGACCGACAAAAGGATCAGCCGGACACGTTGAACGAGGCCCGGGACAGAGCCGGGTCATGTCACGGTGCATCAGGGGCCCGCCGAACCGTAAACCGGACTCTTTTGCGAATTTTATTGCAAATAATTCTCAATTACATTATGAACGAGGCTTGCTGGTCATTGCTTCTAAAATTCATTTGCAACGGGAGAGAAAGATGTTCGATACGACCCGGCGGTCGATACTGACCGCCATGGCAATTCTGGCAGTCACAGCGGCAACGGCCGTCATGCCGGCGGCGGCGGCCGAAGACGGCAAGTTCAAGGCCGTGACCACTTTTACGGTGATCGCCGATATCGCCCGCAATGTCGCCGGCAACGCGGCGATCGTCGAATCGATCACCAAGCCGGGCGCGGAGATCCACAACTACGCTCCCACGCCGCGCGATATCCTTCGGGCGCAGGGCGCCGACCTTATTCTGTGGAACGGTCTCAACCTCGAACTCTGGTTCGAGAAATTCTTCCAGAACCTCGACGATGTGCCGAGCGTCATCGTCTCCGAGGGCGTGGAGCCGATGAGCATTGCCGACGGCCCCTATGAAGGCAAGCCCAATCCGCATGCCTGGATGTCGCCGACTTCGGCCCTGATCTATGTCGACAATATCCGCGACGCGTTCGTGGAGTATGATCCGGACAATGCGGACGCCTATGCCGCCAATGCCGAGGCCTACAAGGAGAAGATCCGCGCCGTCGTCGACCCGATCCAGGCGGAAATCGATGCCGTTCCGGAGGACAAGCGCTGGCTCGTCTCCAGCGAAGGCGCATTCTCCTATCTTGCCCGCGATTTCGGCCTGAAGGAGCTCTACCTCTGGCCGATCAATGCCGACCAGCAGGGCACGCCGCAGCAGGTTCGCCACGTCATCGACGTCGTGCGCGAGAATGATATCCCGGTGGTCTTCTCCGAAAGCACGATCTCGCCCGCGCCGGCCCAGCAGGTCGCCCGCGAGACCGGCGCCGAATATGGCGGCGTTCTCTATGTGGATTCGCTGAGCGACCCGGATGGCCCGGTCCCGACCTATATCGACCTTCTGAAGGTGACGTCGGACCGCATCGCCAAGGGACTTTCGGCCCATTCGTAGTCCATGGGGCGGTCTGGCCGCGCGCCATGCCTTTCCTTGTCGGGCCCCTGCCCTATCCTTGACAGCAATTGCAACGCCGCGCCTTATGCGGCGCTGCCGCGCATTCTAACCCAAAGGTATTGTCGGAATGAACAATCTTGCGGACCGGCGCCCCGACCAGACGGGGAAGGACCACGGAACCGGTATTGCCGTCAGCCATGCGACCGTGACCTATCGCAACGGCCATACGGCGCTGACCGACGCCACCTTCGCCATACCCTCCGGCACGATCGCCGCCCTTGTCGGGGTCAACGGCGCAGGCAAATCCACCCTCTTCAAGGCGATCATGGGCTTCGTCCGGCTGGCGAAGGGCGATATCTCCGTTCTCGGCATGCCCGTCAACGCGGCGCTGAAGAAGAACCTCGTGGCCTATGTTCCGCAGTCGGAGGAGGTTGACTGGAATTTCCCGGTTCTCGTTGAAGACGTGGTGATGATGGGCCGCTACGGCCATATGGGCCCGTTGCGACGTGCGAAGAAGGCCGATCACGAGGCCGTCGACAAGGCCCTCGCCCGCGTCAATATGAGCGAATTCCGCCACCGCCAGATCGGCGAGCTTTCCGGCGGGCAGAAGAAGCGCGTGTTCCTGGCCCGCGCGCTGGCGCAGGACGGCTGGGTCATCCTCCTCGACGAACCCTTCACCGGCGTCGACGTCAAGACCGAGGACCAGATCATCAGGCTTCTGCGGGACCTGCGCGACGAGGGCCGGGTGATGCTGGTGTCGACCCACAACCTCGGTTCCGTGCCGGAATTCTGCGACCAGACGGTGCTGGTCAAGGGCACCGTGCTCGCCTATGGCCCGACGGAGACAACCTTCACCGAGGCCAATCTGGAACAGGCCTTCGGCGGGGTGCTGCGTCACTTCATGCTCCACAACGGCGCGAAGCACGAACAGCCGAACCCCGTCGGCATCTTCTCCGACGATGAACGACCGCTGATCTTTCGCGACGGCATCGCGCAAAAGCGGGACGAGGATGAGAAAGCGGAGGGCAGGCGATGACGTCCGTAGTCCTCGAACCCTTCAGCTATGCCTACATGACCAATGCCATGTGGGTCTCCGCGCTCGTCGGCGGGGTCTGCGCCTTTCTCTCCTGCTTCCTGATGCTGAAAGGCTGGTCGCTGATCGGCGATGCGCTTTCCCATTCGATCGTGCCGGGCGTTGCCGGCGCCTTCATGCTTGGCCTGCCCTTTTCGGTCGGCGCCTTCTTCTCCGGCGGGCTGGCAGCGGCCGCGATGCTGTTTCTCAACCAGCGCACAAAGCTGAAGGAGGATGCGATCATCGGCCTGATCTTCTCCTCCTTCTTCGGCCTCGGCCTGTTCATGGCCTCGGTCTCTCCGACATCGGTCAACATCCAGACCATCGTGCTCGGCAATATCCTGGCGATCACGCCGGAAGACACGCTGCAGCTGGCTATCATCGGCTTCGTGTCGCTGGCCATTCTTCTCGCCAAATGGAAGGACATGATGGTCACCTTCTTTGACGAGAACCATGCGCGCTCCATCGGCCTGAGGCCGGGCCTGCTGAAGGCCGTCTTCTTCACGCTTCTCGCCGCCTCCACCGTTGCGGCGCTGCAGACCGTCGGCGCCTTTCTGGTGATCTGTATGGTCGTCACCCCCGGCGCCACGGCCTATCTCCTGACCGACCGCTTTCCCCGTCTTCTGGTTCTCGCCGTTCTCATCGGCACGCTGACCAGCTTTTTCGGAGCCTATGCGAGCTATTTCCTCGACGGCGCGACCGGCGGCATCATCGTGGTCCTGCAGACGGCGATTTTCCTTCTCGCCTTCTTCCTGGCGCCCAAACACGGCCTGCGGGCTGCAAGACGGCGCGCCAGACAGGCCCTGGAGGCAGGCCGATGACCATCGTCGACACGCTCCTCATGCCGTTCCAGTTCTCCTTCATGGTCCGCGCCCTGATCATCTCGATGACGGTCGCCGTGCCCATGGCGCTGCTCTCCTGCTTTCTCGTGCTCAAGGGCTGGTCGCTGATGGGCGACGCGATCTCGCACGCCGTCTTTCCCGGCGTCGTCATCGCCTATATCATCGGCTTTCCATACGCGATCGGGGCGTTTGCGGCGGGCATGGCCTGCGCGCTCGCCACCGGCTACCTCAGCGAAAACAGCCGGATCAAGCAGGACACGATCATGGGCATCGTCTTTGCCGGCATGTTCGGCCTCGGCCTCGTCATGTATGTGAAGATCCAGTCCTCGGTCCATCTCGACCATATCCTGTTCGGCGACATGCTGGGCGTGTCGTTGGCCGATATCGCCGAAACGGCGGCGATTTCCGTTCTCGTCGCCGCCGTGCTCGCCGTCAAGTGGAAGGACTTTCTGCTCCACGCCTTCGATCCAGCCCAGGCGCGCGCCGTCGGGCTGCGCGTCAATCTCCTGCATTACGGCCTGCTCTGCATGATCTCGCTCACCGTGGTGGCGGCGCTGAAGGCCGTCGGCATCATTCTCGCCATCGCCATGATGATCGCGCCGGGCGCCATCGCCTTTCTGCTGACGCGGAACTTCTCGGCCATGCTGCTCCTGTCGGTCATCATCGCCGTCGCCTCCTCCTTTCTTGGCATCTACCTGTCCTTCTTCATCGACAGTTCGCCGGCGCCGACGATCGTGCTTCTGCTGTCCGCCGTCTTTGTCGCCGTGTTCATATATTCAACCCGGAAGGCGGCGCGGACGGAAGCCTGGCAAAAGCAGCCGCCGGCGCAATAGGCTCGACGACATTGCAATTGCGACGCAACTGGCTTAGTTGCGAAAGCCGGCGCTCGCTCGAAAGGCGCGGCGCCGGCCCGCAGGCAATGGAAGAGAGGATCGAATGGACATCGAAGCCCTGTGCGCCGAAAACGGCCTTCGCCTGACCAAGCCGCGCCGGGTCATTCTGCAGGTGCTCGCAAGCATGGATGATCACCCCGACGCCGCCGAACTGCACCGGCGCGTGATCGAGATCGATCCGGGAATTGCGCTCGCGACCGTCTATCGCACGCTCAGGCTGCTTGAAGAAAAGGGCATTCTGGAAAAGCACAGGTTCGGCGACGGTCCCGCCCGCTTCGAAAGCGCGGACCATCCGCACCACGACCATCTGATCAATATCGACACCGGAGAGGTCATCGAATTCCGCTCCGACGAGATCGAGCGGCTTCAGGAAGAAATCGCGAAGAAACACGGCTTCTCCATCGTCAGCCATAAACTCGAGATCTACGTCAAGCGCCGTCGATAGGCTCTCTCATCCGGGCCGTTCCCGCGACCGGGATGGCAGGCGTCTGCGAGCCACGTCACGCCGGCGGGATGTATACATTTCATCGAAACATGACGAAATGACATTTCCCATTTCCGACCAATGACCGTATGACATCTATATCGCAACGCAACCCAGGTCGCTCCATGCCCACACCGCCTTTCCGCGCCGATCATGTCGGCAGTCTTCTCCGCCCCCGCTCCGTTGCGGAGGCGCGCAATGCCCATGTTCCCGCCGAAGAACGCCGCGCCATCGAAGATGCGGCGATCCCGGCGCTGATCAGGATGCAGGAGGATGTGGGTCTGAAGGTCGTCACCGACGGCGAGGCGCGCCGCGCCTTCTGGCACTTCGATTTCATGGGCATGCTTGATGGCATGGAGATGCAGACGCGCGAGGAAGGCGTTCAGTTTCACGGCACCAAAATCCCGCCGGTCCGCCCGGTGATCAACGGCAAGCTCGGGTTCCCCGCCGATCACCCCATGCTGGAGCACTTCACCTTCGTGAAGGACCACACGACCGTCTGCCCGAAGATCTCGATCCCCGGACCGTCCTGCGTCCATTTCCGCACCGATCCGGCCAACGTGATGCCTGCCGCGTACAAGGATCCGGACGTCCTCTTCGCCGACATTGCGGCGACCTACAAGCAGGCCGTCGACGCCTATTATGCCATCGGCTGCCGCTACCTGCAGCTCGACGACATCTTCTTCGCCTATCTCGGCGATCCCGAGCAGCGCGCCGAGCGCAAGGCCATGGGCCAGGATCCGGACTGGCTGATCGACCGCTATGCGTGGATGCTGAACGAGGCGATCAAGGACCGCCCGGCCGACATGCTGATCGGCATGCATATGTGCCGCGGCAATTTCCGCTCCACCTATGCCGCATCCGGCGGGTACGACGCAGCGGCGGACGCGATCTTCAACAAGACCGGCGTCGACATCTATTTCATGGAATATGACACCGACCGCGCCGGCGGCCTCGAGCCGCTGAAGCTTCTGCCCAAGGGAAAGAAGCGCGTCATGGCCGGCTTCATCACCACCAAGACGCCTGAACTGGAAAGCATGGACTGGATTCGCAGCCAGTTCGACAAGGCCGCCGAATATGTCGACATGGACCAGCTCGGCATCGCGCCCCAATGCGGCTTCGCCTCCACCGAACACGGCAATGCGCTGACCGAGGACGACCAGCGCCGCAAGCTCGAACTCGTCGTCAAGGTGGCCGAGGATCTCTGGGGCGAGGCCTGAGACGGCCACGACGCTCGCCGCGCGGCCCCTCGGGCCGTCCGGCCGGGACCGGGCGGGTCAGGCCGGCCATATTTGACTTGACTACACTTATAGACAAGCCATAGTGGCCGGCATGTATCTTGGAATTGACATCGGCACCTCGGTCATCAAGGCCGCGCTCTTTAACCGCAAAGGGCATCAGCAGGCCGAGGCAAGCGAACGCATGTCGCTGCTCGAGGCCCCCATCGGCTGGTCGGAACTCGACGGCGAGGCGACCTGGGAGACCGCGGCGCGGGTGATTCGCAGCCTTCTGCGCGAAGCCGCCGCCGCACCGTCTTCGATCAGGTCGATCGGCATCACCGGCGTCATGGTCGGGGTCTGGGCGCTCGATGAGAATGATCGCCTTCTGCGCCCGCCAATCCTGTGGAACGATGCCCGCGCGCGGCACCTCGTTGACAGGCTTCAAGCCGCAAAGCCGGGCCTGATCTCCGCCGTCTTCGCCCATTCCGGCTCGGTGATGCAGCTTGGCTGCACGCTGCCGGTGATGGCCTGGCTCGCCGAACATGAACCGGATGTGCTGGCAAAGGCCCGCCATATCCTGACGGCCAAGGATTTTATCCGCTTCCGGCTGACCGGCGCGATCGCCACCGATGAATCGGAAGCCGCCATGGCCCCCGGTTCGGCGGTGACGCGCGATTTTCATCCCGAACAGGCCGCGCTTCTCGGCATCGAGGATCATGTCCATCTGCTTTCGCCGGTCGCCCGCGGAGAGGCGCTGGCGGGCACGGTGACCGAGGCTGCAGCACAGGCAACCGGGCTGAAGGCCGGAACGCCCGTTGCCGTCGGCACCGGCGACACCAGCGCCTGCGTGCTCGGCGCCGGCGCCCACAAGCCGGGCCAGGCCGTCACCGTGCTTGGCACGCCCTGCCTCAACGGCGTCATCTTCGACCACGCCGTCTATGAGCCACGCGATCTCGGGCTCTTGTTCATCGTTCCGGGAAAGCGCTGGATGAAGTCGATGGTCAATGTCGCCGGCACGACGGTGCTCGACTGGGCGCTCGAAACGCTCTGCCCGGATATTCTCGCGGGCGAGGCTCCCTATGAAACCCTTGGCGCACTCGCCGAGCAAAGCCCGGCGGGCGCGAACGGCGTCTCCTTCATCCCCTATCTCTCGGCTTCCGGCGTCATCGCGCCGCGTATCGAGCCGAAGGCCCGCGCCGGCTTCCATGGCCTTGCCCCGCATCACCGCCGCGCCGACATGGTCCGCGCCGTCTATGAGGGACTGGCCTATGCGATCCGGGATTGCTTCGAGGCGATCGGCGGCGTCAAATCCTCCATTCGGCTTGTCGGCGGCGGCGCGCGCAGCCCGTTCTGGTCGCAGATGATTGCCGACGTCACCGGCGCTCCGGTCGAAGTGCCGGAAGGCACGCAATTCGGCGCCAAGGGTGCTGCGCTCTGCGCGGCCGTTGCCCTTGGCGACTATGCCTCCCTGGACGAGGCCTGTGAAACGACGTTCGCGCTCAAGGCCCGCTTTGCGCCGTCTGCGGAAACCAGATCGGCCTATGATGCCGGCTTTGCCCGGTTCAAGGCCGGCAGCGAGGCCGCACTCGGCGCGCTGAGGGCGGTCGCCGACTGATCGAAACCTCTAGATCATCGGGCGGTTAATCTGAACCGTCCGATGATCCATCCCTTTGTTCAGGCGCATCGGGTTATCGAAAAACCGGTAACCACTTTTTCGTCCGACTCTCTAGTCTTCGCCGTCTCGCCGAAAATCGCCGAAGCCGATCGTATAGGTCCACTCCTTGGCGGCAGGACTGCGGTTGTCCGGCTCGGCGGCCGGAAAACCGACATTGCGGATGGAAATGTCGAGCGGCACGGGCAGCATGACGATGCGTGACACTTCGAGCGGCGCCCCCGTCTGGTCGCGTCCTTCCCTGACGGCAAGAAACACAGGCGCGCCTTCTTCCAGCTTCAGAAGCGAAGCAATCTCGGCATCGGCTGCGACGGGCATGTACTTGTCGTCGGCGAAGACGACCGTGCGGCCGAATTTCTCACGCAACACCCTGTAGAGCGAACCGGACAGCGCGGAGAGTTCGACGCCTTCCAGAAGGCCGAGATTGAGGCTGGTGGAAACCACAGCAAGCGGCTTGCCGCCGGTAACCGCCAGCCGCTTGTGGCGATAGACCATGGCATCGCCGGCGAGCCCGAAGAAGCGCCTTTCCTGCTCGCCCGCCGCGACCGGCCCGCTTTCCAGCACCGAATAATCCGGCTTCAGCCCCTGGCCGACAAGGCTTTCGGTGATCGAGGCAATGGCGTGATAGCGCTTTTCGACGCCCTTGCGGTTGATGAAGGTGCCCATGCCGTGCTGGCGCACGAGCAGGCCCTCGCGCACCAGGATTTCCAGCGCCTGCTGGATTGTCCGGCGGCTGACCTGCCACTGCGCGGCAAGCTTCAGTTCGCCGTCGATCTTGTCATCGTAATAGCCTGAGACGATCCGGGCTCTCAGCGTTTCGGCAATCTGGATATAGACCGGGCGATGGTCCTTCGCCACGGGGGCATCTGCGCGCAAGAGCGGCTCCTGAAAAAGCGTCTATTTCATGCTTTGGCGCAGTTCCGGAGAAATCCGGCGCTCTCAGGAACTGCCGTCGAACTGCCTAGCATAAAGGACGGCTATCTGCTTTGCCATATTGGCGAGGACAGCCTTCAGGATTTTTTCGCCCTTTTCCGCGGTCGCGGCACGGGCATCGCCGAGAACCGGGCTTTTGGAAAAATCGGTCCAGCGATAGGCGACCGTCGCGAAATCCTCCGGAAATTCCGGATAGTTTTCAATGGCTTTATCCATATCGACGGAATCGGGCGCCAGATGCAGCACGTAGGACGTCTCGATCTCGCAGGCATGCATGTAGGAGGCGTGGGCTTCGCGTTTCTCGCGCACCGCCTCGATCACCGGACCGGCGCCGGGATAGAAGAAATTCGCCAGCATGATGCCCTTCTCCCTCAGCCGCCGCTGCGCATCGCGAATGGCAACGGCGTTGCCAAGATGCGCGTTGACGACGACCACGGTGCGGATGCCCTTGCCCGCGGCGCTTTCGGCAATCTCGGTGATGGTATTGCTGACGGTTTCGTTGCTGACGCCGAAAGACCCCGCGGCCTCGGCAAGCGACCAGACCTGACCGAAAGGCAGCACCGGCAGCCTGAGCACCGGCGTTTCGCCGTCAATCGTCTTGACCAGTTCCTCGACCAGCCTTGCCGCCAGAATATTATCGGTGCCCGCCGGCAGGTGGTCGCCATGGCTTTCCACCGCGCCGATGGGCAGAAGAAGCACCGGAATTTTGGCCAGCGCCGCTTCCATGTCGCTGTCGTTCAGTCGCGAGATATCGGTCTTATCATATGCCAAGGGGATGCTCACTGCTTGAAGACAAAGGCGCGCTGCGGGTTCTTGACGAAGAATTTGTCAAACAGCGCCTTGCCGTCGAACCCGGCGTCGCCGGCCTGCTCCATGAAACGCGGAGCCCAGCTGCCGAGGATATAACCGAGTCCGAGGCCGCCCTCGCCGTAATTGCGGTACATGGTGCGCCGGGCGATATCGCCGCCGACGACGATCTGGTCTTCGTGACCATGACGGACGAGATTGAGGATGCAGTCGATCAGCACGCTTTCGGGGTGGTACTTGATCCGGCTGATGCCGTCGAAGCACATGAACAGGCCTGTTTCAGCCGCCTTCAGATGCAGCCAGTGGTCCGGATTGCGGTCGACATGGGCCATGGTGAGCCGGGTCGGATCGACGCCTTCCTGCTTCAGGATGGCAAGCTGTTCGAGGATCAGCGTGCCGAGTTCGGTATGGGAATGCAGCGGGCAGCCGGTCTCCTTGTGGGCGTCCAGAACGGCGCGGGTGACCTTGTCCTCGGACTCCGAGATCGTGTTGTAGCCGGTTCCGAACTTGGCGACGCCGCCCTTGAGGTCCGTGCCATCCATGCCGACGGTCAGTTCCCCGACCACATGGTCGCGGATTTCGGCGCGCGAATGCCCATCGATCCACTCCTGGAAAGTGCCGCCGGTACCCGGCATCTGGCCCGGCCACATGATCGCCTTGTTGAAACCGGCGGTGGCGATGATCTTGATGCCGGTGCGGTCGGAGATTTCCTTCAGTTCGGCGGGTTTGCGGCCGTAATCGATCGCGGTCGCATCATAGACGGCCTGGCCGCCTTCCGCGACGAACAGTTCGACGTCCTTGATCGAGGCTTCGATGTCATCGATCATGAAATCGTCGATCTTCTTTTCCTGCCAGAGCGGGGGAATGCAGTAGAGATGGTCATGCGAATAGGTGACGCCGAGGTCCTCCGGCGCGATATCGCCATTGAGTGTGCGAATGAATTCCATCTTCAGCGATCCTTTTTGAAGTTTGAGAGCGCAAGCGCGAGAATGATGATCGAGCCCTGGAGAACGAAGCGCGCCGCCGGCGGCAGCGACAGCACGTAGAGCAGGCTCTGAAGGAAGAAGAGGATAAGGCTGCCGGCAGCCGCCCCCAGCGGCAGGAATACGCCGCCTGTGAACAGCGCCCCGCCGATGACGGCCGCGGCGATCGAATCCACCGTATAGGTATCGGCTATGCCGATCGAGGCCATGCCGGTGATCGACGACAGCATGATGCCGCCAAGCGTCGCCATGAAGCTCGCCAGCACGAAGGAGAAAATCACCATGCGGTCGGCGGCGATGCCGTTGCGGCGCGCGGCGGCGGCATTGGCGCCGGCAAGCAGCATTTTACGGCCGGAGAGCGAGTAATGCACATAGGCAAGCAAAATCAGGCTGCAGATGAGCCACAGCACCACCGACCACGGCAGGATGCCGAACAGCCAGCCCTCCGAGATGACCCGGAAACCGGCCGGGATCGATCCGCGCGGGCTGCCGCCGGTATAGACGAGGATCGCGCCAGACAATACCAGCGAGGTGGCGAGCGTGGCGAGAAACGCCGGGATGCGCAGCACCACGACCAGCACGCCATTGGCAAGGCCGACGAGAAGACCGAAGAACACGGTGATCGCAAGCGCTGCCGCCATATTGTCCATGTTGCCGGCAAAGCTTGCGGCAAGCACGATATTGGCGAGCCCTGCCGTCGCGCCGACGGAAAGGTCGAGCCGGCCCATCATCAGGATCAGCGCCTGACCGAGCGCGATCAGCCCGAGGGGCGCGGCCTGGCGGGCATTGTCCATGATCTGCACCACCGAGACGCGCCCCGAAAACACGAAGAGCACGACAAGCAGGATTGCGAGAAGCGCCAGTGCGCGCCAAGTTGCGCCTGCGGGCCTTGCGTTGGAAAGGAAAGCCGAAACCGCCATTTCAGTTCTCCTTACCGCGCATGAAGAACACCAGCGCGACGATGAAGATCAGCCCCTTGGCGATGTTTTGCAGGCTGGTATCGAGGTCGAGCAGGTTGAACATGTTGTTGATGAGTACGAGCGAGAGGGCTGCGAAGAACACGCCGACGGCATTGCCGCGGCCGCCCTGCAGCGCCACGCCGCCAAGGATCGCCGCCGAGACGGCATCGAGCGTATAGGATTCGCCGATCAGCGGATCGCCGGAGAGGATGCGGATGGACAGCACGATACCGGCGGCCGACGCCAGCACGCCCGACAGGCCGAAGACCATGAGATCGACGCGCAACGCCGAAATGCCGTTGGCAAAGGCCGCGCGCGGATCGGAGCCGAAAGCGTAGATCGACCGGCCGAGCCGCGTCCAGTTCATGGCGATCGCGATTGCGACGAAGACGGCAAGCGAGATCACAAGCGGCGCGGAAAACAGGCGCTCGGCGCCGAAAAGCGCCTCGTAGAACGCATAGTCCACCTCGCCGCCCGGCGAGGGCAGCAGGAGCATTGTGATGCCCTTGACGATGGCCGCCGTCGCCAGCGTCATCACCAGCGGATTGATCCTGAGAAAGTTGACGCCGCAGGCCGTGAAGATTCCGCAGGCAAGGCCTGCCGCAAGCGCCAGCGGAACCGAGAGCCAGCCAAGGCTTGCCGAAGTCAGCGCCATGATCGCCGTCGCAAGGCTCATGATCGAGCCGACGGAAAGATCGATGCGGCCGGCAAACAGGACCAGCGCCTCGCCCAGCGCAACAAGCCCGAGCGGCAGAAGCCGGGTGGAAAGGTTGGTCAGATTCGAATCGCTGAAGAAATTCGGCGAGAGAAAGCCCGTCACCGCGATCAGCAGAGCCGCGAGCGCAAGCGCCGGCAGGCTGAGGAGCAGGTTGGAGCGAAGAGAACCTTCAAACAAGGGCCGCCTCCCCGTTTTCAGCACTGCCCTGTCCGTGAGACGGCAGGCCCGCGGCATAGCGCATGATCTTTTCCTCGGAGAAGTCTGGACGGGCGATCTCGCCGGTGATGCGACCTTCGTAGAGCGCCAGAATGCGATCGGAGAGGCCGATCAGTTCCATCAGATCGGAGGAGATGAGAATGACGGAGACGCCTTTTTTCGAAAGCGCGTCGACCAGATGGTAGATTTCGCTCTTCGACTGGACATCGACGCCCTTGGTCGGCTCGTAGAGCACCAGAAGCTTGGGCGTATGCGCGAGCCAGCGGGCGAAGACGACCTTCTGCTGGTTGCCGCCGGAGAGTTCGCCGACCGGCTGCTCCATATCGGTGGAGCGGATCGAGAAGCGCTCGCGCGCGCCCTCGACGAACTGCCGCTCGTAGCCGAGCGGCAGGACGCCGGCGCGCGAGCGTTCCGAGATCGCAAACAGGCTCATATTGAGGCGGATCGGCAATGACAGCGCCAGGCCCTCATGCTTGCGGTCATCGGGAATGCTGGCAATGCCGGCGCCGATGGCGGCCGCCGGCGATTTGAGCGTCGCCGCCTTGCCGTCGAGCTCCACCGCGCCGGAACGGAACGGCGCGATGCCGCACAGCGCATCCGCCAGCGGTTTCTGCCCCTGCCCTTCGAGACCGGCAATGCCGAGCACCTCGCCGCGCCGCACCGAAAAGTCGATTTCCGGCAGGTCGGCATTTGTCCCGCCAGTCACGGAAAAGCGGACCGGTAGATCGGCGAGCGCCGGGCGCTCCGGAAAGATGTTTTCCAGCTTGCGGCCGACCATGGCCTGGATCAGATCGTCCTCGGCAAAGGCGCCGCGCGCCGCTTCCAGCGTGAGCGCGCCATCCTTCAGAACCACGACGCGGTCGGCCGCCGTCATGATCTCTCCCATGCGGTGGGAGATGAAAATGACCGATGTGCCTTCCCGCTTCAGCTCGTTCATCAGCTTCAAGACGGACTGCGCCGCTTCGGCGGAAAGCGATGCCGTCGGCTCGTCAAGGATCAGCAGATCGGGCTTGGCCGCGATCGCGCGCGCTATCTCGACCAGTTGCCGTTCGGCCGCGCTCAGGCGGCGACCGAGACGCTTTCCGTCCAGGCTGAAGCCGAGAGACGCGGAAAGGTCGGCGAAATCGGCATGAAGCCGCTTCTGCCGGATCAGGCCGAGCGCATTGCGCGGCTCGCGGCGGAAGAAGGTGTTTTCGGCCACCGTCAGGTCCGGCATGATCGCCGTTTCCTGGTGCGCGATGGCGACGCCCTTCGCGGCAGCCTCAGCCGGGCTTGCCGGATGATAGCCCTCGCCGGCGAGGCGGATCTCGCCGCTGTCATAAGGAAGATTGCCGGACAGGATGTTCATGAGGGTGGACTTGCCGGCGCCGTTTTCGCCGACAAGCGCCAGAACTTCCCCCCGGCCAAGCGAGAAAGAAACGTCCTGCAGGACGGCGTTGCGCCCGAAGGACTTCGACAGACCCGTGACCGCCAGCAGAGGGGGGTGTTGTGCGGAGGTATGGCTCGTCACTGTTTCTCTCTCGCTTGCTGGAGCGCCGAGCGTCCATTCGAACGCACAAAGAACGCTCCAACTCATTGAATCCACGCATCGTGCCTTCCGAAAGTCGTTTCCGATTTTCGGGCCGATGCGCCAAGCCCGCTCAATCCTGGAAGGTTGCCCGGACCTGTTCGTCGCTGAGCCGGGTATTGGCCCAGAAGGAGTCGGAGAGGTCGTCGCGCGTGAACTCGGACAGGTTCTCCGACGTGATCATCGGCACCTCGTAGAGCTTGTTCTTTTCCACCTCTTCGCCCTGAAGCAGATCGAGCGCCACCAGAAGAGCTTCCGAACCGAGCCAGGTCGGCTTCGACGGCGCAACGGATTCAAAGCCGTCGGCCTCAAGCGCGGTCCAGCGCTTCAGGTAGCCGTTATTGTCCTCGCCGGTCATCGGCACCAGCGGGCGCTGCGCCGCCTCGAAGGCATCGATCGCGCCGAGCGTCATGCTGCCGCCCTGCGACCAGACGCCGTCGATCTCCGGATTGGCGGCGAGAAGGTTGGAAACCGCGACCTTGGCCTTGGCATAATCCCAGCCAGCGTCAACCACGCTGATGACCTCGATATCGGGATACTCGTCGAACACCGCCTTGGCGCCCTTCCAGCGGTCATCGCTGGCGGAGATGCCGGAAATGCCATTGAGCGCGATGATCCTGCCCTTGCCGTCCAGCTTGTCGGCCAGCCATTCGGCGCCGGCCTTGCCGAAATCGACGTCATCGACGGTGACCAGAGCATCATAGTCATCGCTGCGGATGGTCGAGGCGAGCAGAACGATCTTGATGTCCTGGGCTTCCGCCTTCTTCAGAACCGGAATGACGGCGGTCGGCGAGATCGGCGTGAGGATGATGGCGTCGACGCCGCGCGTGATCATGTCCTCGATGTTGGAGACCTGCTTGTCGGCCTTCAGCTCCGATTCCGTGTAGACGACATCGACCGTATCCTGATGCCGTTCGGCTTCGGCCTCGAATTCCTTCGAGAGCTGAACCGACCAGGAATTGCCGTTGAAATAATTGTCATAGCCGATGGTGAACTTATCCTCGGCCATCGCGGGAGCCGCCATGCCCGCAAGAACGGAGGCGACGAGCAGCAGTTTCTTCAGTTTCATGTTTTTCCCCTTTTTCGAGAGAACCTGTTTTGCTTATGCCCTATTGTTATCTTGTATACTCATGTAGTCAAGTTGGAATCCGTAACGCCCGGCCAATCCTTTCCGGCTCGCCGTCCAGCCCGTCACTTCGGCAGGACGTCCACGGCCCGGCGCACCCAGTCCAGTCTCTTTTCCGGGATGAGACCGTAATTGTAGAAGTTGATGCCGTCGGCGCCGGCTTCGATCGCGGCCTTGGCGCGCGCGGCAAGGGCGTCGGCCGAGGTCACTTCCGGATAGAAGACCCGGTAGCCCGCGCCGAGATACTTGTTCGGCCCCAGCGCCGCGCGGCCGGTCTTCATCAGCGCGGTCACGGCCTCCGGCTCCATGAAATAGCAGCACAGGATCGCACCGTCGCAGACACCGCCGACCGCCTGCAGATCGACGCCGCCCATCCAGCCATCGGCAAGATCGATGAGCACGATCTTGCTTTCCGGGTCGGCCGCGGCGCGGATCTCGGCGATCAAACTGGTGACGGGCTCGGAGCGCCATTCCAGAAAGGCCCTGAGAGCGGCATAGGCACTGAAGGCATCATTGCCCGCCTGGGGGAAATCCGGAAACTGTTTCGCCGGCACTTCGCGTTCGCAGATGTCCGCGATGAAGCCGCGCACCGTCTCGCGGGCTTCCTCCATCGGCACGCCGGCCAGCTTTCCGCGCGCCATGCAATGGTCGCAGAAACAGAGCGACAGCAGGAAATCATCCTCGGCATTGAGCCCGACGCCGTCCTTCTCGTGGTGGAACTCATGGGCAAAACCCATGAAATTCGGGCTTTCGAGCTCGACCATGTCGGGCTTGTAACGCGTCGTCATATCTCGAACCAGGGTGACGACGTAATCGCGCGCCGCCGGGCTCGACGGGCAGAGGTTGTAATAGTTGGGATTGCCGAAAGCATTGCGCGTCACATGATCGGGATGAAGCGTGCCGAGCCGCGTGTTGTGCAGGCACACCGTCCAGCAATTGACCTTCATGCCGTCGCCGGCATCACGCGCCGTCGTCAGCGCCTCCAGCATGTCGCCGCGCTCCGCCACATTGTCGGCCATCAGCGGACGGATCGTCTTGCCCGCCCACAGCGCCGCGTCGGGGCGAAAATAGATCGTGCCGTCCTGCGGGAAATAGGCCTTCTGCGCAGGGCTGCGCGGCTGCAGAAAGCGGCCCGCGTGATAGGACGATGCCAGAGAGACCGTATTCAGGCCCGCCCGACCCGCCAGATCGGAAAATGCCCGCTCAAGCCCCTGGTCCTGAATGTCCCAGGGATAGGTCCACATGGAAAGTTGCATTTCGCGCTCCTTGATGTTCACTTGACTGCACATGTAGTCATATTGTGGGCGAACAAGTCAACGTCGACGCCATCGCTTTGCCGGTTCTTGACAGCGGCGGGTCAGGGCAATGGCGCAGCCTACATTTTAGGCATTTTTTTTAATGCATAAAAATTGACAGGCCAACGGAATTTCTCTAACTGGAAAAAAGATTTCCTTTTCGAGATATGAGGGACCTCCCGAATGCCGCACTCCAAGTCTCTTCTCCGGGCAGGCGCGCTTGCCGCGCTGTTCTGCCTGCCTGTCTTTTCGGCCCAGGCTCAGGAAACCTTCGTCGTTTCCAACTGGGGTTATTCCAACGATTTCTATGAACCGTTCATTTTCGAGCCTTTCGAAAAGAAGCACAATGTCAGGATTGTCACGGAGACCGGCGGCGCGCCCGAGCGGCTCAACAAGGCGCGCATCCGCGGCGGCGTCGACGTCATCCTGCTGACCGACAAGTTCTCGCAGATCGGCATCAACCAAGGCGCTTTCGAGACGATCGACTCCTCCAAGCTCTCCAATTTTGATGAGCTCTACGATGCCGCCAAGAACCCGCAGGGCGAATACGGCCCGGCCTACACCTTCGGCCGCTATGGCATCGTCTACGACAAGACCCGCACCGACACGCCGATCACCTCGTGGTGCGATCTGTGGCGCGACGACTTCGCCGGCGCCATCGCCATGCCGGCCTTCAACACGACCGGCGGCCCGCTGACGGTGATGATGGCGGGCAAATGCGCCGGTTCCGACGCCTTCGAGGATCCGGATACCGCCTTCGCCAAGATGGCCGAGCTGAAGCCGAACATCGTCAAGACCTTCTCCTCGGGCTCGGAGCTCACCAATCTTCTGTCGACCGGTGAGGCCTTTATCGGTCTGGCGCAGGACTATGCCTTTCCGGCGATCCAGGCCGCCAACCCGAATATCGGCTGGGCCGAGCTTTCGGAAGGCGACTTCCGGATGATGAACACCTACAACATCCCGAAGAACGCCAAGCACAAGGAGCTGGCGCTCGCCTTCATCGATTTCTCGATCTCGATGCAGGCCCAGAAGGATGCGGCGATCGAACTGGTCAGCGGTTCCGGCCCGGTCAACAAGACCGTGGAACTGACGCCGGAGCAGGCCTCCCAGCTCGTCTATGGCGAGAAGGCCGTGCTGAGCATGCAGCCGACCCCCTACGACAAGCTGCTCGAGGTCAATGACGACTGGGAGCGCCGCTGGAACGACGTCTTCGGGCGCTGACGGAATACCAATTGACTTCCCGCGTCTCCCTCGTGCAGCGCCTCAGCGCGCTTGGCCCGTGGTTGCTGGTTCTGCCGGCAACCGCGGTTCTGCTTTTCATCCTGATCATTCCGGTCGCGGGCACGCTTGCCGAAAGCTTCTCCAATCCGGCCGGGCTGTTCGCCAACTACCGGGATTTCTTCGCCGACAGCTATAATCGCACGGTGATGATCCGCTCCTTCCGTATCGCCTTCCTGTCGACGCTGACGGCGCTCATCCTCGGCTTCGGCGGCGCCTACATGATCGCCAATGCGTCGCAAGGTCTGAAGCGCGTGCTGCTGATCCTGTCGGTGTTCCCGCTGCTGACCAGCGTGGTCGTTCGTTCCTTCTCCTTCATGGCGATCCTCGGTCGCAACGGCGTGGTCAACACCGCGCTGATGAAGCTCGGGCTGATCAGCGAGCCGATGGAAATGCTGTTCACGCAGGGCGCGGTGATTGCCGGTCTCGCCTATCTGTTCACGCCGCTGATGATCCTGTCGCTCGTCGGTGTGCTCGAGAACATCGAAGATGACCTTTATCTCGCGGCCGGCTCGCTCGGCGCCGCGCCGGTCGCCGTCTTCTTCCAGGTGACGCTGCCGCTGGCTGTCCCCGGCATGATCGTCGGCTCGGTTCTGGTGTTCACCGGGTCGCTCGCCACCTTCGTCACGCCGACGCTTCTCGGCGGCGAACCGCAGATGACGCTGGCAACGCTGCTTTACCAGAAGGCGATGATCTCCTTCGACTGGGGGGTGGCCAACACCATCGCCGCGATCATGATGGGAACCGCGATCTTCTGCGTCGTCGTGCTGGGCACCATTGCCGGCAGGATTTCGGCACGGAGGGCTGTCCATTGACCGGTCGTCGCATTCATCCGCTTTCGAAACTGTTCGGCTGGCTGGTCATCCTGTTCCTGGCGGGGCCGATCGTGATCGTCATCGGCACGTCCGTGTCCGATACGCCCTTTCTTGCCTTCCCGCCGCAGGGCTTCACGCTCAAATGGTATGCCAATGTGTTCAATCACAGCGGCTTTCTCGATACATTCATCATATCGATGCAGGTGGCCATTGGCGGCACGCTGATCGCGCTGGTCACCGGTCTCGCGGCCGCCTATGCGCTGACGCGCTACAGGATGAAGATCCCCGGCTGGTACGGCTCGGTGTTCTTCCTCCCCTTCTTCATCCCCGAAATCGTCTTCGGCTTTTCGCTGCTGAAGACGCTGATCGTCCAGTTTCAGCTGCCGATCCTGCCCTCGCTCATCCTCGGCCACGCGATCCTGTGCCTGCCCTATATGGTGCGGGTGATCGGGGCGAGCCTTGCGGGCTTCGACTTCTCGATCCAGGAGGCCGCCATCAGCCTCGGCATGCATCCGGTCAAGGCGTTCTGGACCATCGTCCTGCCCAATATCCGCTCCGGCGTGATCGCCGGCATGGTGCTCGCCTTCATCACCTCGCTGAATGATATGGCCGTGGCGCTGTTCCTGACCGGGCCTGGCATCTCGACCCTGCCGATCGAGGTCTTCACCTATGTGCAGCAGTTCTTCGATCCGACCGTCAGCGCCGTATCCGTGCTGCTGATGGGCGTCACCATTCTCGTCATGATGCTGATCGAGCGCAGCCTCGGTCTGTCGAAGACCGTTCAATAGGAGTTTTCATGGCTGAGAACGCCGTCATTCTGAACAATGTCACCGCCCATTACGGCACGACGCAGGTTCTGCACGGGCTGAACTTGTCCGTCGGCGAGGGCGAACTGGTCTCGCTTCTCGGCTCCAGCGGCTGCGGCAAGACCACCACGCTGCGGCTGCTTGCCGGCTTCCTGCAGCCGACGGGCGGGCACATCTCGGTCGCCGGGCGCGATGTCACCGGCCTGCCGCCGCACAAGCGCGATGCCGGCATCGTGTTCCAGAACTATGCACTGTTCCCGCATCTGACCGTCGCCGAAAATGTCGGCTTCGGACTGAAGCAGCGCAAGGTGGCGCCCGCCGAACGCGAGAAACGCGTGGCCGGCATGCTGGAGCGGGTCGGGCTTTCGAGCTTCGCCGACCGCCTGCCCGCCGCCCTTTCCGGCGGACAGCGCCAGCGCGTCGCCGTCGCCCGCGCGCTCGCCATCGACCCGCCGCTCCTGATGTTCGACGAGCCGCTTTCGAACCTCGATGCCAAGCTGCGCGTCGACATGCGCGTCGAAATCCGCGAGCTGCAGAAGGCCAACGGCCGCACCGCCATCTATGTGACCCACGACCAGGAAGAGGCCTTTTCCATTTCCGACCGCGTCGCGATCATGAATGCCGGCAATATCGTCCAGCTCGACACGCCGGAAGTGCTTTACACCCGCCCGGTCAACGCCTTCGTCGCCCGCTTTGTCGGCTTCGACAACCTGATCGCCATGCGCGTCATCGCCCGCAATGGCGCGATCGTGACGGCCGAGCTTGAAGGCGGCGAGCGGATCGACCTTGACGAGGCCGAGACCGGTCCGCTGCCGGAGCGCTTCGTCATCGGCGCCCGCCCGGAAGGCCTGACCCTGACGGATGCGGGCAATGCCGATGCGATTGCCGGAAAGACCCATATGCGCTCCTACCTCGGCCGCGCCTACCAGTACAAGATCGAGACCGCCACGGGCATTCTGGTCGCCAATGGCCCGCTCTCCAACCCGATCGAAGCCGAGCAGAATGTCGGTCTTGCCTTCGATTTCGCCCATTGCTGCATTCTGGACGACGAAGGGCAGAAGCCATGAGCCGGTCGATTGTCGCCGCCGCCGCCCAGATGGGGCCGATCGCCCGCTCGGACACCCGCAAGGCCGTTGTCGAGCGCCTGATCGCCCTTCTTGGCGAGGCTGCCGCCAGAGGCGCGGAGCTCGTCGTCTTTCCGGAACTGACGCTGACGACCTTCTTTCCGCGCTGGCACATGACCGACCCGGATGAAATCGACGCCTTTTACGAGACGGAGATGCCGGGGCCGGACACACGGCCTCTGTTCGAGGCGGCCAGGCGGCTGAAGATCGGGTTCTATCTGGGTTATGCGGAACTGGCGGTCGAGAACGGCGTGAAGCACCGCTATAACACGGCCATTCTCGTCGGCAGGGACGGCGAAATCGTCGGCAAATACCGCAAGATCCACCTGCCGGGATGGGACCGGCCGCAACCGGACATGGTCTCGCAGCACCTCGAAAAATACTATTTCGAGCCCGGCAATCTCGGCTTCAATGTGTTCGAGACCATGGGAACGCGCATCGGCATGGCGATCTGCAACGATCGCCGCTGGCCGGAGACCTATCGGGTGATGGCGCTGAAGGGCTCGGAGATGATCCTCGTCGGCTACAACACGCCCGACGACCATACCGGCGATTTCGATTTCGACAGCCTGACGCAGTTCCACAACCAGCTTTCCCTCCAGGCCGGCGCCTACCAGAATTCCAACTGGGTCGTTGCCACGGCAAAAGCCGGCCACGAGGAAGGCTCGAACCTGATCGGCCAGTCGATGATCGTCGCCCCGTCCGGCCAGATCGTCGCCATGGCAACCTCAACCGCCGACGAGGTGATCGTGGCGAAATGCGATCTCGACATGGCGGCCCTTTACCGCAAGACCATTTTCGATTTCGCCCGCCACCGCGAACCGGAAGCCTACCGGCTGATCGTCGAGACCAAAGGTCCGGTAACAGGCTGAACGCATGACAGATTTATCGAGTGGGGGAGAGAAAATTGATTGAGCCGGACACAGCGGAAAAGAGCGAGCAGAACGAGACAAGCTCTGTTTCCCGCCTCCTGTCGGAGCTGCGCCGCGAAAACGGCTGGACGCTTGCCGAGCTTTCAAGGCGCACCGGCGTTTCGATTTCGGCGCTTTCCAAGATCGAGAACGGCCAGAGCCAGCCCGCCTATTCCGTGCTGACGCGGCTCTCGGGCGGGCTCGGCCTCGACTTTGCCGACCTTCTGGAGGGCCGGTCAACCCGCCCGCGCTTCGCCCGCGCAGCCCGCACCATCAATCGCCGGGGGGAGGGCAAACGGCTTGAGAACGACATGGGCGTCTACCGCCTGCTTTCCACCGAGCTTGCCGACAAGGCTCTGACGCCGATGGTGATCGACATCCCGCCGCGCGCAGACAAAGCCGAGCCGGCCCGCAGCGCCCACAGCGGCGAGGAATTCGTCTATGTGCTCGCAGGCGACGTGATCTTCGAGATGGTCCCCTATGCCCCGATCGTCCTGGCCGAAGGCGATACCGTCTATTTCGACGCGGCTTCGGAGCACGGCTTCTATTCCGCCGGCCCCGGCAATGCCCGTATTCTGTCCATCTGCTATTCCGGCTCCGGCGAGGCGCCGGACCACCTCACGGTGTGATCATGATCGATGCAAAATCCGAAGTCCGGCTGCGCCAGCGGCTGACCCTTGTCGCTCTTGGAAAGGCGCCGGCCGACCGTATCCTGCGTGTCGGCCGGCTGCTCGACACCGCAACCCGCACATGGAGCGACAATCAGGAAATCGTCATCTCCGGCGACCGGATCGCCTATGTCGGACCCGCCGGATCATGGCCGGGGACATGCGCTGCGGTCGACGAGCGCCCCGACCTGATGGCCGTTCCAGGGCTCGGCGAA
This sequence comes from Martelella sp., assembly GCF_984369615.1. Classification (NCBI taxonomy): domain Bacteria; kingdom Pseudomonadati; phylum Pseudomonadota; class Alphaproteobacteria; order Hyphomicrobiales; family Aurantimonadaceae; genus Martelella; species Martelella sp. The sequence continues at coordinate 24,715 of NZ_CFHTCS010000008.1, forward strand.
GTGCACAAGCATATCGAAAGCTCGCATCTGACGCCGGAATGGGAGGCGGCGCTGGTGATGCCGCGTGGCAATACCTGGACCTGCGAGGCAAGCCACGAATTCTCCAATGTGCGCGGCGCGAAGACGCTCGATTTCTGGATGACGGCGCGCCAGCACGGCTCGCCGCTGAAGATCTTTCCGCTGCCCGGTTCCGCCGTGCCGCCGACGGCCTATGAGCATGGCGGCGGCTATCTCGGCCATGACGAGCAGCGCGATTTTCTGGCCGGCAGCCTGATGGTCGCGGGCCTCGACGAGGTGATGGACTGGCCTGCCGTGTGGAACCCGGAGAATGGCTCCCACGACCGGCTCTGGGGCATGATCGAGGCCACCTTCGCCGCACGCGGCGTTGTCGAGGGCCATGCCGCAGGCATCCGGGACCTGCCAACGATCAATGCCTTTGCCGCCGCGGGTCTGGCATCCGACCACGAGGCGTGGACGGCGGAGGAGTTCTGGGACAAGCTCACCCACGGGCTTTTCGCCGAGCTCCGTCCGCATTCCATGCCCGATGTGATCAAGGGCCTGCTGAAGCGCGGTCTTGCCGACTGGTCGCAGATCGCCTTCGCCACCGACGACCGTTCGGCCTCGGAGACGCTCCAGAAGGGTGCGACCGACTATAATGTCCGGCTCGCCATCCAGTCCGGCCTCGCGCCCGAGATCGCCATTCAGTGCGTCACCATCAACCCGGCCCGGCACATGCGGCTGACGCCCTGGGTCGGCACGATCGCGCCCGGCCGGTTTGCCGATGTCGTGCTTCTCTCCGACCTTGAAAGCTTCGAGATCGCCGAGGTCTGGGCCGATGGAAAACAGGTTTCCCGGGGCAAGGACTACATTCTTCCCGTCCCCGAAATCGACTGGCCGGACTGGGCCCGCGACACGGTGGATACGGGCGGCACTTTCGAGGCCGCCGACTTCGCGATCCATGCAGAACCGGACCGCAAAACGATGACGGCGGCGGTGCTGCGCCCGTTCCACTGGGAAGACGATTTCCTGACCTATGAACTGCCGGTGACGGACGGCTTTGTCCAGCGCGATACGGCGCAGACCATCACCAAATTCGCCATCGTCGACCGGTTTTCCGGTAAAAAATCCGTCTCGAAAATGTTCTGGGCCGGCACGGGACCGAAGACGCCGGACTGCGCGCTGGCAAGCTCGCTTGCCCATGACAAGCATAATATCTGGTGCGTCGGCTCCTCCGATCAGGCAATGGCGGCGGCCGTCAATGCGCTGGTCGAAACCGGCGGCGGCTGGGCGCTGGTGCGCGACAACAGGGTGGTCGCCACCGTGCGCTACGAGATCGCCGGACTGATGTCGCAGCGTTCCGCCGAAGACCTCGATGCCGACATGCAGGCGCTCTATGCGGAAGGCGAAAAGATCGAATGGATGTTCGAGCCGTCCTCCTCGCCGCGCTGGTGGGCGGGCTTTCCCGAACGGCTCGCCTTCGCCACGCTGACCTGCGCCCCGTGGCGCTGGGTTCTGGTCGCGCCATCGGATTATGCGCCGGAGGGGCTCGTCAATGTGGCGACGGGCGACACGCACAGGATCGTTTGGTAAGGCCATGAGCATCACTGCGGAAACCGCCGCCCGTCCGGCATTCGAAGGCATGGAGCGGCTCGAAACGCCCTCGGTCGTTGTCGATGCGGCGCGCCTGAAAGCCAATATCGCGCGCATGCAGGCGCTTGCCGCAGACGGCGGCGTCGCGCTCCATCCCCACATCAAGACCCACAAATCGCTGGCGATTGCCGGCCTGCAGCGCGATGCCGGCGCCAGCGGCGTGACGGCCTCGCATGCGGGCGAAGCGGCCGTCTTCATTCGCGCCGGCTTCTCGCCGGTCACGCTCGCCTATCCGCTGGTCCGCCCGGAACCGGTGGTCCGCCTTCTCACACTTGCCAACGAACACAGCGTCCGGGTCCGCTTTATCGCCGACAGCATGACGGGCCTTGAAGCCTTGGAGGCCGGCGCCGCAAAGGCCGGACAGACGGCCGATGTCTTCACCAAGGTCGATGTCGGCCTGCATCGCTGCGGCGTCGATCCCCTGGCCGAAACCGGCATCGCCCTGGCGCAGAAGCTTGATGCTTCCCGGCTGAGGTTCTGCGGGCTGCTTTCCCATGCCGGCCAGGCCTATGGCGCCGGTAACGCGGATGGCGTTCGTGCCGTGGCCGCCACGGAGCGGCGCATTCTTCTCGACCTCAAGGAAAGGCTCCGGCGCAGCGGCATCGAAGTGCCGCTGATTTCGGTCGGCAGCACGCCGTCCCTCATCGCCCATGACGGTTTCGACGGCATCGATGAAATCCGGCCGGGCAATTATGTCTTCTTCGACATGACCGCCGTCCGCCTCGGCATTGTCGGGCGCGACAGCCTTTCGCTCGCCGTTTCGGCGACGATTATCTCGAAGAACCGCGATTATTACATTATTGACGCGGGCTCGAAGACGCTGAGCTCCGACCTCGGCGCGCACAGCACGGGGTCGGGCACAGGCTTCGGCGAGGCGTGGAGCGCGGATCTCGACAGGCCACTTTCCGTCGAGAAGCTGTCGGAGGAGCATGGCATGGTCGCGCGCAAGGGCAGCGACCTTGAAATCGGCCAGCGCCTGCTGATCTATCCCAACCACGCCTGCGTCGTCGTCAATCTCGCGCCGCGCCTGCTCTTGCTCGAAGGCGGCGCGGCGTCGCCGCTTGCTGTCGATGCCAGACGCGGGGCGGCGATCGCCTCCTGATATTCCGAAGGTCACGCGCCGGATACGGCGTGTCGTGCAGCGGGCCGGTCACCATGCCGGCGCGAACGCCCCGGCCTGCGCCCGTTTCCGGGCGGCAGTGCGCTCAGCGGCGGCGCGGCCCGCACTTTAAGATTTCATTACATAACATTTGACATTTCCAGAATAGGATTCAAACATGTTTTCCGGCAGGAGATCGCGCGCATGTATGACGATAATTCCCCGTTTTCACCCGGGACCCGAAAGCCCGAAGCGCTGAAGCCCGTGCAGAAGGCGGCCTTCGCCGAAGAAAGGCTGATGCAGGCCATTCTATGGTGCGAGCTTGAGCCGGGGCTGATGATCGCCGAGGCAACGCTTGCGACACGCTTCGGCCTTGGCCGGGCGGCAACCCGTGTGGCCCTGGCGAAGCTTTCCACGCTCGGTTTCATGCTGCCGATCCCGCGCGAGGGCTGGCGGGTGCTGCCGATGAGCGGCGCGCTTGTGGGACAGGTTGTCGACGCCCGCCGCATGGCCGAGCCGGCGCTGGCGACGCTTGCGGTCGACCGCGGAAAAAATGCGCGCCTGTTCGAGCTTGCCGGAATGATCGAGGCGGCGGGCGCTGCCGCGGAGGATGCGGCGCGCAGCACGCGCAGCGGCTACGAACGGCGTTTCCGCACCGAGCTCGCCTCCGGCCTCAATCCTTTCGTCGCCGGCTTCGTGGAACGGCTCTGGGACCACTCGGACCGGATCGTCCGCTTCTTCGAGAGCGAGGGCGCAACGCCGATGCCGCCGCTGAAGGCCGCGGCCATTGCCCGCGCCCTCGATGCCGGCCGCACAGATGAGGTCCGCACGCTTCTCGATGAGGCGATCGACCGGTTCAGAACCTTTGCCGGCAACGCGCTCTTGAACAACCGGAGCGAACTGGCACTGGACGGAGGCACCAAACCTCGGGAGAAAACGTGGACACAAAAACAATATGACGGTTCTCTCAAACAAAGTACAGACCGCGCGGCCTCCCGCGGCTGGACCGTCAGCAAGGGGAACAGTTCATGACCTATGTATCCGGCATGGCGCCGCACCGCGCCCGCTCTGTCGCGGCTCGAGCAGGCCGCCATCATCTCCGGCGCTGCAGACGACCTCGGACAAAAGCGTGCCGCCCAACCGCATGAGCCGGTCGGAACAGTCTTTGCGGCAGCGCTTCGATTGCCGTTTTGGTGGCCGGCCGAGGCCGCAGGCCATCGTCATCATCGATCCCGAACACTTGGACGCCTTTTGAAAAAACACGGAGTCAGATCTTGTCTATCAGAACGACTGTAGCCATTGCCGCCGTCGCAGCCGCGCTGAGCGCCGGCATTGCGCACGCCAAAGACCAGCTCGTGGTTGACCTCGTCAACGAGCCGTCGACGCTCGATCCCCACATGCAGTGGAACCCGGACAGCTATTACGTCTACCGCAATATCTTCGACAACATCGTCACCCGCGACAATGACGGCGAGATTGCGCCACAGGTCGCCACGCAATGGAACTGGCTGTCCGACACCGAACTGGAGCTCACCATCCGCGATGGCATCACCTTCCATGACGGCGAGGCGCTGACCGCCGACGACGTGGTCTATTCCGTCAAGCGCATCACCGCCCCCGAGCTCGCGAGCCCGCAGCTCGGCCAGTTTGCCGCGATCATCGATGCGCGGAAGACGGCTGACAACAAGGTCGTGCTGACCACAGATGGCCCCTATCCGGTCCTTCTCGCCCAGCTCGTCAAGCTCTCGGTCGTGCCCGAACATGTCCTCGCTACCGTGAGCGAGCAGGACTTCAACGCCAATCCGATCGGCTCCGGCCCCTACAAGTTCGAGACCTGGGACCGCGGCGTTTCCGTCACGCTCGACAAGAATGACGATTACTGGGGCGACCAGGGCGAATTCGAAACTGTCGAGTTCATGGCCGTTCCCGATGCCTCCACCCGCGTTGCCAATCTGCGCGCCGGCACGGCCGACCTTATTGTCTCCATCGACAGCGACCAGGCCATGCAACTTGAGAGCGCGGCAAAGGTGAAGGTGCTGACAGCCCCGACCGAACGGGTCGCCTTCATGGGCATGAACACGCTGGTGCCGCCGCTCGACGATCCGGAACTGCGTCGCGCTGCCGCCATGGCGGTGGACCGCGAAGGCATCGCGCTCGGCCTACTCGGCGGCGGCGAACAGGTCGTCGGCCAGATGGCGACCTCGGCGCATTTCGGCTATGTCGACGGTATCGACCCGATCCCCTACGATCCCGAACAGGCGGCGGAAATCGTCGCGGCCAAGGGCGACGCAGCCGCGGTTCCGATGACCTTCGCCACCTCGCCGGTCTTCGACCAGCGCATCGTCCAGGCCATCCAGCAGATGCTGAACGAGGCGGGCTTCAACGTCGACATCGGACTCACCGACATGGCGACCTACCTGAAGAAGGCCCAGAACGCCGACCCCGCACAGCGTCCGCAGCTCAATTTCGGCCGCTGGTCCTGCGCCTGCCAGGATGTCGACGGCGTTGCGTTCCCGCTTCTGCACTCCTCATCCAACTGGTCGCGCGTCAACGATCCCGAGCTTGACGCTCTCCTGGAAAATGCCCGCACCACGGTCGACAGCGACCAGCGGCTCGAAGACTATGCCCGGGTTGCCGAGATCGTGAAGGACAACACCTATATCCTGCCGCTCTATCAGGCGACCGCCCTTTACGGTGCGGCCGATGCACTGGAATGGCAGCCGACGGCCAATGAGAGCATGTTCTTGAACCGCATGAGCTGGTCGCAATAGGCTTTCTCCATGGGCTATTTCCTTCTGCGTCGCCTCTGGCAATCCCTCATCACGCTTTTCGGCGTGATGACGCTGATCTTCTTCATTCAGCGGCTGACGGGTGATCCGACCTATCTTCTGGTGCCGGAAACGGCGACGCAGCAGGATATCGAGGCGCTTCGCCATGCGCTGGGCCTCGACCGTCCGCTTGTCGTGCAATATCTCGACTTCCTCTGGCAGATGGCCCGGTTCGATCTCGGCACCTCCTATGTCCAGAACGTGCCGGTCTCGACCATCATCCTGTCGCGTCTGCCCTATACGCTTCAGCTTGCCGGCGGCGCCCTTCTGGTCGCCCTCGCCCTCGGTCTGCCGCTCGGCCTGTTGCTGGCCATCGGCAACCGCTCGCGGCTGACAAGCCCGCTGATGGGCATGGTGCTGGCTGCCCAGAGCCTGCCGACCTTCTGGAGCGGCATATTGATGATCATGTTCTTCGGCGTGTTCCTCGGCTGGTTGCCGCCGTCCGGCACCGGGTCCTGGCTCAACCTGATCATGCCGTCCATAGCACTCGGGCTGTTGTCGATGGCGACCTTCGCCCGGATCATGCGCAGCTCGGTGGTCGACGAAATGTCGAAGGATTATATCCGCTCGGCCCGCGCGCGCGGCGTCGGCACCAAACGGCTTGTGGTCCGCCACCTTCTGAGAAATTCCGCAATTCCGGTGATCTCGATCACCGCAATCGAGATCTCGCAGCTGCTTGCCGGCGCGGTGATTGTCGAGACGGTGTTCGCCTGGCCGGGGCTTGGGCTTTTGACCGTGCAGTCGGTCGTCGCCCGCGACTTCGTCATCGTCCAGGGGGTCGTCATGCTCGGCGCGGTGGTGACGATCGCCATGAATTTCCTTGCCGACCTGCTCTACAGCCTCGTCGACCCGAGGATCAGACTTGACGGAGCGACCCGTTGAAATCGTCTTCCCGCTTCTTCAAGGCCCTCTTCGCGCCGGCCTCAGGCCGATCGATCCCGGTCAGCGTTTTCGTCATCATCGTGCTCTGTCTGGTCGCAATGGCGATCTTCGCGCCATGGCTTGCCCCGGTAGACCCCAACAAGCAGAACCTGCTCGGACGGCTGAAACCGCCGGGCACGGAGATCCGCGGCACCACTTTCCTGCTCGGTTCAGACGAACTCGGCCGCGACCTCCTGAGCCGCGTCATTTACGGCGCGCGGATTTCACTGTCCGTCGCCGTGCTCTCGGTCCTGCTCTCGGGCATCACCGGCACGCTGCTCGGCATGGCCGCCGGCTATTTCCGCGGCACGGTCGAGACCGTGATCATGCGTCTGGTCGACATCTTCCTGTCGATCCCGGCCATTCTTCTCGCCATCATCACTGTCGCCGTTCTCGGTCCCGGTTTCATCAATGTCGTTCTGGTTCTGGGTCTCACCCGCTGGCCGCGTTATGCGCGCGTTGCCTATGGCCAGACGCTCTCGGTTGCCAACATGCCCTATGTCCGGCTTTCGCGCGCCATGGGGGCGAGCTGGATCCGGGTGCTCGGCCTTCATGTCCTGCCCAATATCGTTGCCGCCCTTTCCGTGGTCGCCACGCTGGAATTCGGGCTGATGGTGCTGTTCGAGGCCGGCCTCTCCTTCCTCGGCCTCGGCGTGCAGCCGCCGACGGCAAGCTGGGGCGCGATGCTCTCGGTCGGGCGCAATTATGTCTCCAATGCCTGGTGGATCGCGACCTTCCCCGGCATCTGTCTCTTCCTCCTGGTGCTGTCGATCAACCTGATCGGCGACGCGCTCAGCGACTATCTCAATCCGAAATCACGGTAGAAAATCATGGAAACAGCGAAACAGTTTGCAGGAAAAGGCGTCGTCGTCACCGGCGCGCTCGGCGTTTTTGGCCGCGGCATCGCCAAAGCCTTTGCCGAGGCCGGCGCGAAGGTCTGCGTCACCGATCGCGACCAGGCCGCCCTCGCTGCGCTTGCTCGCGAACTTGGCACGGAAGGCTCGTTCGGCTGCGCTGCCGAACTGACCTCGAAAGAGGAACTCGAAACCCTGATTGCCGCCGTCGGCGAAAAATGGGGCCATGCCGATGTGCTGATCAACAATGCCGGCGTCTATCCGAGCGGTTTCCTGCTCGATATCGACGCCGATGAATGGGACCGCATCTTCGACGTCAACCTGCGCGCTCCCTTCATCCTGACGCGTGGCTTCGCCCGGCAGATGATCGACAAGGGCGCCAAGGGCTCTATCATCAACATTTCCTCGGGCGCTGCCCGCAAGATGCGCCGCACGGTCGTGCCCTACTGCACCTCAAAGACCGCGCTGGACCGGATGACCAAGGGTTTTGCGCTGGAACTCGCCGAATTCGGCATCCGCGTCAACGCGCTGGAGCCCGGCTTTGCCGCCGGCAGCACAGCCAGCCCGCTCACCGACGCGCATGTGAAGAACACCGTCTCCAACATACCCCTGGGACGCGCCAGCACGATCGAGGATATCGCGCCGGGGCTCTTCTATCTGGCCTCGGATGCCTCGTCCTATGTCACCGGTTCGACGCTGACGATCGACGGCGGCAATTCCGCCGGCACGATGACAGTCACGCAGGACAAGAAGTCGCCGCTATGAGCCCGCTCGCCCTTCCTGAACCCTATCCCTGGCCGGAGGGCAGGCAATCGGCCTTTTGCTTTTCCATCGACGTCGATGCCCATGCGCCGTGGATATGGAGCAACCGCAACGATGTGCCGGAACTGCTTTCGCATCTGGAGCAGCGCCGCTACGGGCCGCGTATCGGCATCCGCCGCATTGCCGATCTTCTCGCCCGTCATGGAGTGAAGGCAAGCTTCTTCGTGCCGGCCGCAGTCGCCGAGGAAAATCCGTGGATGTTGCCGGCGCTCACGGAAGCCGGTCATGAAATCGGCCTGCACGGCTATTTCCACGAGATCGTCAACGAAACGCGCGATGAGGAATTCACCCGCGTTCTCGAGGCGTCCATCGCGCTGTTTGAAAGCCAGACGGGCAGGAAACCGGCCGGCTTCCGCTCGCCGGCCTGGGAAATGACGCCGCATATGCTGGCCGAGGTCAAGCGCCACGGCTTTTACGACAGCTCGCTGATGGGCTTCGACACACCCTATTCGGTTGACGGCGTCACGGAAGTGCCGGTCAACTGGGCAACGGACGATGCCATCTTCTTCAAGTTTCTCGACGGACGCGACGCGCGCGCGCCGCTCGGCACCAACCAGATGCTCGAAGCATGGAAAGAGGAGCTCGCCGCCAGCCGCCGGTTCTCGACGCTGTTCATGCTGACCGTGCATGACTGGATCTCGGGTCGGGGTTCACGCATCACCATGCTCGACCGGCTTCTGGAAGACGTGCTTGCGGACAGGAACATCTGGATCGCAACGGCAGGGGAGATCGCGGCCCACTACCGTGACCATGGCGCGGGCCGCGATGCCGTTTCGCCGGAAATCCCGGCCTCGCTTTTTGACCACCCGGCCTGGAAAGGCGCATGATGCAAACCTGGAATATCAAGAAACCGGCGGTTGCGAGCGACAAGGGCATTGTCGCCGCCCAGCATTTCGAAGCGGCGGAAGCCGGGGCAAGGGTGCTGGCTGCCGGCGGCAATGCCATGGATGCGGCGGTCACGGCCGCCTTCGTTCTCTCGATTGTCGAGCCCTGGCTGAGCGGCATCGGCGGCGGCGGATTTCTGCTCTGGAGCGATGCCGATGGCGGCCCCGTCGAAGCGCTCGATTTCAACGTGCGCTCCAGCCGAAACATGGCCCCGGAACAGTATCCGCTGATCGGCGGCAATGACGGCGACTGGTTCGACTGGCCCGCGGTCAAGGACGATCGCAACATTATCGGCTATTCCTCGATCTGCGTGCCGGGCTCGGTCGCAGGACTTGCCGAAGCGCTTGAAAAACACGGAACGCTCGGCCTTGCCGAAGCCCTGCAGCCGGCCATCGAGATTGCCGAGCGCGGCATGCTGGTCGACTGGTTTACCTCGCTCTGCCTGGCCATCGATCAACGCGGCCTTTCGATGTTTCCAGAGACCGCCCGCCTCTTCCTCGATGAGGACGGCCATGCGCTGAAGGCGAAGAACGGCGCGGAGACCTATCTGCCGATGCCCGCCAAGGCGAAGCTTCTGAAGCGACTGGCCAAGGCCGGCGCGCGCGACTTCTACGAGGGCGAGATCGCCGCCGGCCTGGTGCGCGACCTCAATGCTGGCGGCTCGGTGATCGATGCCGCAGACCTTGCCGATTACCGGCCTGAATGGATCGCGGCCAGGGCGCATGACTACCGGGGCCACGAGGTCAACGTCGCCTCCGGCCTTGGCGGCGGGCCGAGCCTTCTTGATACGCTTAAACGGCTCGAAACCACGCTGCCGGTTTCCGCCATTCCCGGCGCCCCTGCGGCAAAGGCCTATGCCCGCGCCATCCGCGCCACCTATGCCGACCGGCTGACGCATATGGGCCATGCCGGGGAAGGTCAGGACTGCACCAGCCATCTCTCCGTGGTCGACGCCGCCGGCAACATGGTCTCGCTTACCAACACGCTGCTGTCGCGCTTCGGCTCCAAGGTGGTTCTGCCGGAAAGCGGCATGCTGATGAACAACGGCATGATGTGGTTCGATCCGCGTCCCGGCGTTCCCAACCGCATCGCGCCGGATGTGAAACCGCTTGCCAACATGGCGCCGGTGATCGTTCGCAAGGCGGGTCGGCCGTGGATGGCGATCGGCGCGGCCGGCGGGCGCCAGATCTTCCCGGCGCTGGCGCAAATCCTCTCCTATGTGATTGATGGCGGCATGGATCTCTCCGCGGCCTTCCACACGCCGCGCATCGACGCCAGCGCGCCGACCATTGCCGTCGACCGTGCGGCCGATGCCGATGTCGCGGCCGCCATTGCCGAGGATTTTTCCGTCAACCTTGTGACCAACACCCTGCACCCGGTCAATTTCTCCATCCCGTCCGCGGTGATGGCGGGGGAAGACGGGCATGTCGGCATGGTCCATCCGGTCAACCCGTGGGCGAAGGCCGTGGCGGAGGATGATCTGGATGGCTGAAAGCCGGAAAGCGCCCACATTGGAAGTCTCAGGCCTTGAAATCTCCGTCGGCCCCTATTCCGTGGTCGACGGTGTGGATCTCGACATCGGCAAGGGCGAGATCGTTGCGCTTGTCGGCGAATCCGGGTCCGGCAAGAGCCTGACGGCGCTTTCGCTGCTGGGCCTGCTTGGCGGGCGCGTCGCCCAGACCGGCGGTGCGATCCGCCTCAACGGCGCCGCTCTCGATACAGCTGATGAGATCGCGATGCGAAAGCTGCGCGGAACGGCGGTGTCGATGATCTTCCAGGAGCCTGTCGCCTCCCTCAACCCCCTCATGAGCGTCGGCGCGCAGGTGGCCGAAAGCCTCGTCGTTCATGGCCGCGCCGGCGAGCGCGACGCCTATCGGCAGGCCGTCGCCATGCTCGCCGATGTCGGCATTCCGGAACCGGAAAAGCGCGCGAAGCAATTCCCCTCCTCCCTTTCGGGCGGCATGTGCCAGCGCGTGATGATCGCCTCGGCGCTCATCGCCCGCCCGGACCT
>NZ_CFHTCS010000009.1:0-35398 GCF_984369615.1 Martelella sp.
TCCAGAACATCAACAGGCCGATGGCATAGATGATCGTCGGCAGGATCAGCGGCGACAGGAAAAGAGCGCCGAGAAGCTCCGACTTCGGCAATTGCCGCCGGTGGATCGCGATCGCCGCCGCCCCGCCGATGATGACGGAGGAAAGCGTGACCAGTAGCGCGATCGCCAGGCTGAGCCCGGCCGAGCCGAGATAGGCATCCGACGACAGGACCTTTCGGTACCATTCCAGCGAGAAATCCTTTGGCGGGAAGGAGATGAACTGGTTGGCGGAGAAGGACGTGCCGACGACCACGATCAGCGGAGCGAGCATCAGCACGACGATGAGCGCGATGAAGACATAGGTCGCAATCTTCAGCCAGAGCGGAACCGCCTTAACCATGCCGGCCTCCCGTGAGCCTGAAATAGGGAATGAGGGTCAGCGCGATGCCGAGGAACAGGATGACCGCCTGGGCAGCGGCGAAATGCCAGTCGAGCGTCTGCGTTACCGAGGAATAGATCGAGGAGGCCAGAACCTGAAGCCTGGGGCCGCCGAGAAGACTCGGCGTGACGAAGGAGCTCGCCGAAAGCGTGAAGGCGAGCAGCGAGCCGGCGGCGATGCCCGGCATGGACAGCGGCAGCACAACGTGACGGAAGGACTGGAGAAAATTGCAGCCCATGGTGCGCGCGGCCTCTTCCAGCCGCTGGTCGATCCGCGTGATCACGCCGAGGATCGACAGCGTCATGAAGGGCAGCAAAACCTGCACCATGCCGATGACGATCGCGGTCTCGGTGCGCATCAGGGTGAAATTGCGCTTGACCAAGCCGAGATCGTAGAGCGTGCCGGAAACGATGCCGCCGCGCTCGAAGATCACCATCCAGCCGAAGGTGCGGATGACGACGCTGGTCATCAGCGGCAGCAGGATGACGATGATCAGCCACAGCCGCGCGCGCGGTCCCGTCCGCGCCATGATATAGGCAAGCGGAAAGCCGATCAGCGCGGAAACCAGCGTGATGATGAAGGAGAGCCGGATCGTGCGCCACAAGACGCCGAGATAATATGGCTCGCTGACAAATTGGGCGAAATGGGCAAGCGTGAAGCCCCCCTCCTCGGCCATCACCGAAAGCCCGAGCATGCGGGCAATCGGGAGAAAGAAGGCGAGCGCCAGCAGCAGAAGCCCGGGCGAAACCAGGAGCGCGTTTTCTGCACGGTCAGTGTTCATCCACGTTCCTTCTGACGGTGGGGACAATCGCAATATCCACCTTCCGCGCAAAAAGCGCGAGCCTTTCCGAGTGCGATAGCGCCGAGACCTGGCCCCCTCACGGGTTTTTCATCGAGGCGGGGCTGCCGCAGATCGCTTTGCAGCAGAGCCTCCACACTTTCCCGCTCCGGTGGCGCGCGACATCGCGACAGTGAAGGGGAAGAGCTTCAGCACGGGCGCCCTCACAACATTGAAAAGCCGCGTCGCCCTCACTGCTCGTTCCAGCCATTCTCTCCCGCAGGCGGGAGAGAATGGCTGGAACGGGCTGCAAGATTGATGCTCATCCGCCAAGGGCCATGGCTTTGTCGCAATTCGACGGCCGGGTGCGACGTCAGGCGGTTCGTTCGCCCCGCATCCCGGTTGGGGGCGGGATACGGGGCGGGCGCACCCCATGATTATTGGGCGATGGCCTTGTTCCACTCGACGACCCAGTCGGCGCGGCTTGCCTCGATCACTTCCGGGTCGAAGCGCAGCAGGCTCTTCACGCCTTCCTCGCCATAGGCGACATCGGCGGCAACCTCTGCCGGCAGTTCGGTCTTGGCATTGGTCGGCGTATAGCGCAGCGCTTCGGCGAAGCAGGCCTGGGCTTCGGACGAAAGCTCGACATCGATGAACTTCAGCGCCAGGTCTTCATTGTCGCGGCCGGCCACCAGATTGGCGGTGATGTAGCTTGCCGGCGTGCCTTCCGCGCCCTGCTGGAACTTGACCGGCAGGCCGGCCTTTCTCAGCGTAAAGGCATAGTCGGAGGCATAAGGCGCAACGAAAGCTCCACCCTGCGCGAAGGACTGCTGGATTTCCGGCGACTTGGAAACGACATAGGCGCCGTTGTCGAGCATGGATTTCACCGCGTCGAGGCCCGGCTGGATGTTTTCCAGGTCACCGCCGGCGACCTGGTTCAGCATCAGGAAGCCGAACAGGCCGTAGGTGTTGGAGATGTCGGTCAGCACCAGACCTTCCGCCATTTCCGGCTTCATCAGGTCGGCCCAATTTGCCGGCGCTTCGGCAAGCTCGTCGCTGTTGTACAGCAGACCGATGGCCGCGATCTGGTAGGCAGGGCCCTCGCCCTTGTCCATATTGGCGCCTGCGAAGGGGTAGAGATCGGCGGCATTCGAGAGTTTCGAGGGATCGATCGGCGCGAGCAGGCCCTCCTCGGCGCCGACGATCTCCTGACCGCCGGAAAAATGGATGACATCGAACTGCGGCGCGTCCTTTTGGGCGCGCAGCTGGGCGAAGGCGTCCGCCGAATAGGCTGTGACGATCTTCACATCCGCGCCGGTTTCGGCGGTGAACGGCTCGATGACGCATTTGCGGTGGGCCTCCTCATAGGCGCCGCCAAAGGAGTTGATGGTGATTTCCGCCGCGAAGGCAGAAGCCTGCGAGGCGGCGAGAACTGACACAGTCGCCAGCAGTGTGGTTACGCGTTTCATGCTATTCCCTTCCTCTTTTTTATGTTTCAGGGGGGTCAGGCGAGACGCCCGACTTCCACCCGCTTTGCGCCTTCGATGCGGATGCGTCTGCACTGCTCGGCAACCGCATCAAGGTTTTCGGTCATTTTTCCGATATAGGTGCAGGAAATCCAGCCGGTCGGGCCAAAAGTACGCCCGCCTTGCCCATAGAACATGCCAAGCTCCCAGAACTCCGAGGGATCGTTCTTGAAGAAGTTCTTGGGCTGGTAGAACCACAGCATTTCGCCGGGTTCGGGCAGGATCGTCTGGTTTTCCGGCGGCAGTTTCGTCGGGTCGAAATTGCGTGCTTCCTCCGGCAGGCCCATCATGATCTCGGGCCCCGCAAACATGGCATGGGTCGCCGGCCACCGGATCGGCTTTTCGAGCGCGCCCCAGATGGCCTTGCAGGTCTCCGGCGCATTCTCCCAATAAAGAGAAATTATGCCTTGAACGTCGGCATCGATGAACTTGAGGTAGAGTTTTCGGTCGTCCACTATATCGCTCCCTCTATTTCCTTATGGTGAGTGAAGCGGAACAAGGCTGTCCATGTCCAATTTCAATTTCTCATATTTCGATAGAAAATTTTTATCAAACTGCGCCTCGCGCAAAGTTGATGGGTGGCAAGCCGGAAGCATCTCCTATATTCGAACCTCATCCGATCAAAGGAGTTTCAGATGATGCAAAGACGCAGCCTGCTGAAGGGCGTCCTCGCTGGGTCGGGACTGGCGCTGTCGCCTTTCGGCGCGGCCTTCGCTCACGAACCGACGCCACAGGAGGTTTTCGCGGACCCGAACGCGCCCGTCCTCGGCAATCCGGAAGGCGACGTTACCGTGGTCGAATATTTCGACTTCCAGTGCACCTATTGCAAGCGCGACTACCCGATGGTGCGCGACGTCGTGGCAAAGGACGGCAATGTGAGGCTGGTGATGAAGGACTGGCCGATCTTCGGCGAGGTCTCCGTCTACGCCGCCCAGGCTGTTCAGGGCGCGGCGGCGCTCGGCGAATATGACACGGCGCTCAACGCGCTGATGACCGCGCAGGGACGTCTCACGCATGAGCGGATCGAGACGCTTCTGACCGCCGCCGGGCTGGATTTCGACGCCATTGCCGAGGCGGTGAAGGCGAACGAGAAGAAGATCTCCGACCTGCTCGATCGCAACTACCACCAGGCCGAAGCCTTCCAGTTCAACGGCACGCCCTCCTATGTCATCGGCCGCATGGTCTATCCGGGCGTGCTCGACAGGATCATGCTGGAATCGGCGATCGCCGAGGCGCGATCGGCAGGCTGAATGCCGCAAAACCGCCCGGACAGGCCTTTGCAAGAAAGCTCTGGACCGTCCGCCGCGCCATGGTTAGCCTCCACGGCGAAAGCGTCCGTCCGTGACGCGCGCCAACCTGACCAGCACGAAGGCCGATCATGAGCAAGCTGACACGTTTTTCTGTCGCCCCACTTTCCGAAATGACCCGGCGGCTCGCCGACGTCGCCTTTGGTCGCGAGGAACCCGACCTCGTCATCACCGGCGCACGCGCGCTGTCGACCTATTCGGAACGCATGCTCGACGACCGCGAACTCTGGATTGCGGGCGGCCGCATCGCCGCGATGAAACCGGCCGGAACCTATCGCGGCAAGGCGGCGAACATCCACGACGTCAAGGGCGGCATCATTGCGCCCGGCCTGGTGGATCCGCATCTCCATATCGAATCCAGCATGGTCACGGCCTGCGCCTATGCCGAGGCTGCGCTTCTGAACGGCACCACGACGATCTTCTGTGACAGCCACGAAATCGGCAATGTGATGGATGTCGCGGGCGTGGAGGCGATGCTGGAGGATGCGCGCGAGGCGCCGCTTTCGATCTTCCTCACGGTTCCCAGCACGGTACCGGCCACCAGTCCCGGGATGGAAACGGCCGGCGGCGACCTGACGCCGGAAAAGATCGCGAAAATCTTCGACCGCTGGCCGGAGGCCGTCGCGCTCGGCGAGAAGATGGACTTCGTGCCGGTGGCCATGAGTGACGAGCGCTCGCATGCCATCATCGCCGAATCGCTCAAACGCGGCCGTCCGGTCTCCGGCCATGTCTATGGTCGCGATTTCGTCGCGGCCTATGCCGCTGCCGGCGTCACCGATACGCATGAGGCGATCGATCGCGAGATCGCCAATGATCTGATCGAAGCGGGCGTCTGGGTCTTCCTGCGCGGCGGCCCGCCGACGACGCCCTGGCATTCGCTGCCCGAGGCGATCAAGGCCGTCACCGAACTCGGCGCCTCGCACAAGCGGGTGGCCGTCTGCACCGATGACCGCGACGCCGACGACCTCTTGATGTTCGGCCAGGACTGGGTGACGCGCCAGGCGGTGAAGGCCGGCATGAAGCCGGAACAGGCCTGGTCGATGGGCTCGCTGCATGGCGCCACGCGTTTCGGCATGGGCGAGGAGATCGGCGGGCTCGGCGGCGGCAGACGCGCCGATATCGTGCTGCTGGACGACATGCTGAAGCCGGTCAACACCTGGTATGGCGGCGAACTCGTGGTGGAAGACGAAAAGGTGACGCCGCTGCTTGATGAGGCGCTTTCGAAGCGTTATCGCTATCCGGAAGCCGCCTATCATACGGTGAAACTGCCGAAGGAGATCAGGCTGACGCCCGATCTTCCGACGAAAAAGGTCGTGGCTCACTGCATCCGCACAGAACTGCCCGGCATCACGCTGATCCACGACAGGATCGAGCTCGAACTGGCGAATGACTGGCAGGACCATTTCGACCGGCACGACCTCTGCTTCGTCTCGGTGATCGAGCGCCACGGCAAGTCCGACGGCAATGTCGCCAACGGCCTGCTTGCCGACTTCTCGCTGAAGCGCGGCGCCGTCGCCTCGTCCGTCGGCCATGACAGCCACAACATCATCGTCGCCGGCACCAACGAGGCCGACATGCAGGTGGCTGTGCGCGCGATCGAGGAGAGCCAGGGCGGCGTTTGCGTGGTCAATGAGGGCAAGGTCCGCGCCATGGTCGAACTGCCGATCGCGGGGCTTCTTTCCGACAAGCGCGTGAACGATGTCGCAGACGCCGTGCGCGTGCTGAAGCTCGAATGGGAGGAAGCGGGCTGCGCCATTCCCTATATGGGCTTCAACCTCATCCCGCTCTCCGTCATCCCCGAAATCCGCCTCACCGACAAGGGACTGGTTCTGGTGCCGGAGATGGAAGTGATCGACCTGTTCGAGGCGGTGTGAGGGCGCGCGCACACGACTTGTCCATTGCCGCATCTGTCCCACCGGGATTTCGGTTCCCTGATGGTCGTTCACCACCCAATTGCGTCATGCTCGGGCCTGTCCCGAGCATCTAACCACGTCTGACGCGAGAAGCGTTGGCGAACGGTTGTCGTGACAGTTCAAGGTTTCATGACGCCGCAGACGCCTATCGGCGGGCAAGGCGCTTGGCTCCTCGGGGCAGGGCCCGAGGGTGACGCCGAGAAAGAGGGCCTTGCATTGTTTTTTACGCCCCGTCTCAATCGTCCGATCCCTGAAACCGCCTCCCATCCGGCACCCTGATTTTCCATTTGTCCGTCCTTGACCAATTTATTACTAACTGGTAGGTAATAAGCAGGTTGATGGGAGGAAAATAAATGTCTGATACCAATCGTATCGGGATCATCATGCACGGCGTTACCGGCCGCATGGGCATGAACCAGCATTTGATCCGTTCGGTTCTGGCCATCCGCGATTCTGGCGGACTGCGCCTGAAGGACGGCTCCAGGGCGATGCCGGACCCGATCATTGTCGGCCGCAACGCCGCCAAGATCGAGGAGCTGGCGAAGCGCCACAATGTCGCGCGCTATACGACCGATCTCGATGCGGCCCTGGCCGATCCCTACAACATCATCTTCTTCGATGCCGCCTCGACCAAGCTGCGGCCGACATTGCTCCGCAAGGCGATCGATGCCGGCAAGCATGTCTATTCCGAAAAGCCGGTTTCCGAAGGCCTTGAAGAGGCCGTCTCGATTGCCCGTTACGCCAGGGAAAAGGGCGTCAAGAACGGTATCGTCCACGACAAGCTCGACCTTCCGGGCCTTCTCAAGCTGAAGCGGCTGCGCGACAACGGTTTCTTCGGCAAGATCCTCTCGGTCAAGGGCGAGTTCGGCTACTGGGTCTTCACCGGCGAGGACCAGCCGGCGCAACGCCCGAGCTGGAATTATCGCGCGGCAGACGGCGGCGGCATGGTCTCCGACATGCTCTGCCACTGGCGCTACGTGCTCGACAATGTGGTGGCGCCGGTCAAATCCGTGTCCTGCACCACCGCGACCCATATTCCGACGCGGATCGACGAAGAGGGCAATGAATATCAGGCAACCGCCGACGACGCGGCCTATGCGACCTTCATGCTCGAAGGCGATATCGTTGCCCATATCAATTCGAGCTGGTGCACAAGGGTGCGCCGCGACGACCTTGTGACCTTCCAGATCGACGGCACCCATGGCTCGGCCGTCGCCGGCCTGCACAAGTGCTATAGCCAGCACCGCGCCAACACGCCGAAACCTGTCTGGAACCCGGACGAGCCGCAGAAGATGAACTTCTTCGACGACTGGCAGGAAGTGCCTGACAACACCGTGTTCGACAACGGCTTCAAGGTGCAGTGGGAACAATTCCTGCGCCACGTTCTGGAAGATGCCCCCTTTGCCTACACGCTGAGCGAAGGCGCCAAGGGCGTGCAGCTTGCCGAGGCCGGCTACGAGAGCGCGCGCGAACGCCGCTGGGTTGACCTCGAAGATCTGGGGATCTGATCATGACCGCTATCAAGCTTCCGTCCGTTTCAGGCGGCCTCGAAACCTTCACCTTCTCCGGCAAGACGGTCGCCGCAGACAAGGGCGAATGGAACCGTTCCGTTTTTGCAGCCGCCCATGTCGTCGTCGATCCGCTCGCCGACAACAATCCCTGGTCCGACTGCAATGTCGACTGGGACAGGACTCTCGCCTTCCGCCGCCATCTGTGGTCGCTCGGCTTCGGCGTGGCCGAGGCCATGGACACGGCCCAGCGCGGCATGGGCATGGACTGGCCGACCTCCCTGGAACTGATCCAGCGCTCGGTGAAAGAGGCAAAGGCCGGCGGTCATTCGATCGCCTGTGGCGCGGGCACCGACCATCTCGATCCCGCTGACGCAAAGACCATCGATGACGTGATCGCGGCTTACGAAATGCAGTGCGAGGCGGTGGAGGCGACCGGCGGTCAGGTGATCCTGATGGCGTCCCGCGCACTCTGCCGGGTCGCCAAGAGCGCCGATGACTATGCCCGTGTCTATGGCCGCATCCTGCAGGGACTCAGAAAGCCTGCCATTCTGCACTGGCTCGGAGAGATGTTCGATCCCGCGCTCGAAGGCTATTGGGCGAGCGCCGATCACATGACGGCGATGGACACCTGCCTGCAGGTGATCGCCGGCAACGCCGACAAGGTCGACGGCATCAAGATCTCGCTGCTGTCCGCCGAAAAGGAAATCGCCATGCGTCGCCGGCTGCCGGACGGCGTGAAGATGTATACCGGCGACGATTTCAACTACCCGGAACTGATTGCCGGTGACGACCAGGGCTACAGCCACGCGCTCCTCGGCATTTTCGATCCGATCGCGCCGGTCGCAGCCACCGGTCTTGCAGCCCTTGCCAAGGGCGACATGCAGCGCTGGAACGCCGTGATGGAGCCGACCGTGCCGCTCTCGCGCCACATCTTCAAGGCGCCGACGCGCTATTACAAGACCGGCGTCGTGTTTCTGGCCTATCTGATGGGCCATCAGGACCATTTCACCATGCTCGGCGGCCAGCAGAGCGCCCGTTCCGCGCAGCATCTGGCCGACGTCGTGCGCCTTGCCGACAAGGCCGGTCTGATCGCCGATGCCGACATGGCGGCAACGCGTACCGCCCGCGTGATGGCAACGTATGGCATAGGGACCTGAGCGCATGGAGACGATTACTCCCGAACGGCTTTCCCTGAACACCGCCACGACGCGCCCGCAATGGGGGCTCGACAAGGCGATCGACGGGGCCGCGCGCCACGGCCTGGGCGGCGTTTCGCCATGGCGCGACCAGTTGCAGGCACTCGGCGCGGAGAAAGCGGCGCGCCAGCTTCGCGAAGCCGGACTTTCCGTTTCCGGGCTCTGCCGCGGCGGCTGGTACACGGCTGAAGGCGCCTTGACGAAGAGCGTGCTGGATGACAATCGCCGCGCCGTGGACGAGGCGGCAACCATCGGGGCGGCCTGCCTCGTCATGGTGGTCGGCGGACTTGCCCCCAGAAGTCGCGACCTTGAGGGCGCGCGGGCCATGATCGAGGAAGGTCTCGGCAAGACGCTTGAATTTGCCCGCACCGTCGGGGTGAATATCGCCATCGAGCCGCTTCATCCGATGTATGCCGCAGACCGCGCCGCCGTGAATACCATGGCCCAGGCACTCGACATCTGCGATCGCCTCGGCGACGGCATCGGCGTCGCCGCGGACGTCTATCACATCTGGTGGGACCCGGACGTCAAGGCACAGATCGCGCGCGCGGGCAAGGACCGGCTCATGGCCTTCCATCTGTGCGACTGGCTGGTGCCGACCACCGACATGCTGAATGATCGCGGCATGATGGGCGACGGCGTGATCGACATTCCAGACCTGCGCCGGGCCGTGGAGGCGGAAGGCTTTGCCGGCCTCAACGAGGTCGAGATCTTCTCGGCGGAGAACTGGTGGAAGCGCGACCCGGACGAGGTGCTGGAAACGATCATCGCGCGGGCCGCCGGTTACTGCTGAACGAGGAACATGCCTGCCCGCGCAGGCAGGTGGCTGCGCGCCGCGCTTTCAGGGAAGAGGAGTCCCCGGCGGCGGTGCGGCCCGGAAACTGCGCATTCGCCGCACCCGGCGGCAGGCCGGGCGCACTCAATCGACCATCCGGTCGTCAAGGGAGGAAACTATGCATACCACGTTCTTGAAGCTGGCCGTTTCCACGGCCGCATTCGCCGTTATCGCCTCAGGCGCTGCAACCGCACAGACATGGGAGCCCGACCGCCCGATCAACATCATCGTGCCGTGGTCGGCCGGCGGCTCCACCGACCAGGTTACCCGCGTCGTCGCGCCGATCCTGGAAGAAGCGCTCGGGACCGAGGTCGTCGTCGTCAACCAGCCCGGCGCCTCCGGATCGATCGGCACCAAGGCGGCGCTTGACGCACCGCGCGACGGCTATACCTGGACGGCGAACGCGATCGCCAACAACGCGACCTATCAGGTCTCGGGCCTTCTGGAGGAATCCGGTATCGATGATTACCGGGTCTATCTCCATGTCGCCAATGCGCCGGTGATCTCGGTCAACGCCGACGCGCCCTACAAGGATTTCGGCGAGCTTCTGGAAGCCATGAAAACCGGCAATGTCACCGTCGGCACCGCCGGCGTTACCTCGTCGGGCGGCATGGCGCTGGCAGCGCTCAGGGATGCCGCCGGCGGCGACATGACCGCGCGCATGGTGACCTATGACGGCGGCAATCCGGCCGTGATCGCAGCGGCCTCCGGCGAGGTCGACATGACCACGCAGCTGGCCGTGGAGCAGACGGAGATGATCAAGGCCGGCCGCCTGCGCCCGCTCGCCGTCATTTCCGACACGCCGCTCGAGATCGAAGGCCTGGAGCCGGTTCCGCCGGTCACCAACTGGCTCGACATGCATGTCGCGCCCGATTATTTCGGCGTCTTCATCCCCGCCGGCGCGCCTCAGGAGGTCTACGATACCGTCGACCAGGTTTGGGAAGAGCATGTGATGAACGCTCCGGCGCTGAAGAAATACGCCAATGAACGCGGCGCCATGTTCAATCCGAGTTATGGCGATCAGGCCCGCGAACGCGCCATGCCCGTGGTGATCTCGGAAGCCTGTGCGCTCAAATCGCGGGGCGAGGCCGTCAAGGACCCGTCGGAACTCGGCATCACCTGCGAATAGGGCGCGTCCAGGAGAAGGGGAACCCGGTTTTCCGTCCGGACGCGCGGAAAAACAAAAGGTTAGAGCATGTCCACGATTCAAGGAGACGCGGACATGCTCTGGCGCCGGGGCCGGATCTTGCGGTAGGGCCGGCGGGCCCTGCCCTCTTCTCTCGGCACATATGGTCGAGGCAAGGACTAAAGGCGTCCTCGCGCCCGCCGTCTCACTTACGCCCGAAACCCGGAGGACGACATGCTGAAGTTACGTTCCGTAGACCTTACCGTGACCGTCATTCTTCTGGCGATCGGCATTGCCCAGTTCGTCGGCGGTTTGACCATGGATCGGCTGGAGATGCGGCGCATTCACCCCGCCAGCATTCCCGGCCTGCTGCCGATGATCCTCGGCATTGCCATCACAATTGTGGCCGGGCTGCAGCTCTGGGGCTTGATGCGCCTAAGGGACAATGATGACGGCGCCCATGTGTCCGGTCTCATTGCGCGCGCGGAGTTGCTGAAGCTTCTGGGCCTTATCGCGATCTGCGCCGCCTATGCGCTTTTTCTCGTCGGACGCATCCACTTCTGGGCTGCGAGCAGCCTGTTTGTCGCAAGCTTCATCATCATCTTCGAATTTTCCTCCGGCATGCCGCGCAGGGCGCTGTTTTTCATGATCGCGCGTGCCGCGATCATCGCCGTCGCCTTCGGCGGCGCGCTGTCATATCTCTTTGAGGATCTCTTTCTGGTGCGACTGCCATGAACACGGTTTTCGACGCGCTTTTCTCCGCTTTCGCCAACCTTTCGACGCCGATGATGCTGTTCAACGTCGTCTGGGCGACGCTGCTCGGCATATTCGTCGGCGCGCTGCCCGGCCTGACGGCGACCATGGGCGTCGCGCTTCTGACGACGCTGACCTATTCGCTCGACCGCGACGCGGCGATCCTGGTGCTGATCTGCATGTATGTGGGCGCGATCTACGGCGGCTCGCGCAGCGCCATCCTGCTCAATATTCCCGGAACGCCGGCAAGTGCCGCAACCGCGCTCGACGGGTTTCCCCTGGTGCGCCAGGGCAAGGGCGCGCTTGCCATGGCGATCGCGACGCTCGGCTCCATGCTCGGCACGCTGGTCGGCATTGTCATGCTGATCGCGATTGCGCCTCCCCTGGCGGAAGCCGCCTTCGGCTTCGGTTCCTATGAATTCTTCTGGCTGGCGCTGTTCGGCATCGTCATTTCCGGCCAGCTCACCCATTCCGGCGAGCCGCTGAAAGGGTATATGGCCGGCCTCATCGGGCTTTCGGTGGCGATGATCGGCTCGGAAGGCATTCATTCCTATGTCCGTTTCAATTTCGACATCCAGCAGATGAATGGCGGCATCGACCTGATTCCGGCGATGGTCGGCGCTTTCGGCTTTGCCGAGGTTCTGTTCGCCATGACGCTGCCAGCCGCCCAGATGGTGGAGAAGAAATCCGTCCCCGCCCCGATCCGAGACCTGCTGAAAAGCGTGTGGCGCTACAAGCGCACCGTGTTCGAAAGCGGCGTCATCGGCACCCTGGTCGGCATCATTCCCGGCGTGGGCGAGGATATCGGCGCCTGGGGCTCCTACGCCGCCGCCAAGCGCCATTCGAAGGAGCGCGCGGAATTCGGCAAGGGCAGTCAGGAGGGTCTGATCGCCGCCGAAACAGGCAATTCCGCCGTGGTGCCGGGCTCTTTGATCCCGACGCTGACGCTCGGCGTCCCGGGCTCGGCTTCCGCCGCCGTGCTGATTGCCGCGCTCTTCCTGCATGGCGTGCGCCCCGGCCCGATGATCATGTTCGACCAGCCGGAAATGATCTACACCATCGCCGTGATGCTGATCTTCGCGACGATCGCCATGGGCGTTTTCGGCATGGCGCTGACGCCGGTCTTCGTGCGCGTGCTGAAAGTGCCGCGCACCATCCTGATGCCCCTGGTTTTCTGCCTCTGCGTCATCGGGCCCTATGCGTTGACCCAGCGGATCTTCGACATCTGGGTCATGTTCTTCTTCGGCGTCGTCGGCTATGTGCTGCGCAGGCTGAACTATCCGATGGCCCCGCTCGTGCTCGGCATCATTCTCGGCAGCCTGCTCGACAAGAGCCTGAGACGCGGCCTCATTCTGTCGAACGGCGACATCACAGCCTTCTTCACACGACCGGTCTCGGCGGGCTTTGCGATCGTGATCGCTCTGATCATCCTGCTTTCTATCCCGCCGGTTCGTCGTCTTCTGCAGTTCAAACGCAGAGGCGGCAGTGCTAACAGGGAAGAGACGGGCAACGGCGCGGATTAGGGAGAGACGCAGTGGCGAGAAGCGGCAAGGCGACGGCAACAAGGGCAAGGCGGGGCGTGCGCGACGCGGAGGCCTCGCGCGCCGCAATCCTCCAGGCCGCGCTCGATGAATTTTCCTCCGTCGGCTATGACGGCGCGCGCGTCGACCGGATCGCCGCCGAGGCGGGACTGTCGAAGCCGCTGCTCTACGACTATTTCGGCGACAAGGACGAGCTCTACAAGGCGGCGCTGCGGGAGGCCTATGTGCAGATCCGCGCCGGCGAGGAAAAACTCGCCCTCGACGCGCTTTCGCCGGAAGAGGCGGTCGCCGCGCTCGTGATGTTCACAATGACCCATTTCCGCACCCGGCCCTGGTTCATCACCATGCTGAACACAGAGAACCTGCGGCACGGCTCTTCCGTCAGTGCCATCGGAGACCGGCGCGAAATCCAGTCGAAGCTTCTGGTCAAGCTTTCGGACGTGCTCGAGCGCGGTTGGGAGGACGGCGTCTTCAAGCGCCGCGCCAAGCCGCTCGAGGTCTATATCATGATCGCCTCGCTCTGCTATTTTCCGGTGTCCAACCGTTTCACGCTTGCCGAGGTCTTCGGTTTCGACACCAGCGAGCAGGGACTCAACGCTCACGCCAGACGCGCCACCGAGGCCGTGGTCGGCTGGCTGAGGCAGAAAGGGGAGGAGGCATGAAGCCTCTTGCCGGCGCCACAGCCAGGGCCAGCGCACCGGTCGCCAAAGCCCGTCATGGCGCGCTCGGGAGAGGCGGATGACGGACGCGCCGCGGCTTGAGGTCAACGCCGTCTCTTTCGCCACGCGGCGGGTCCGCTTCCGCCTGCCATTTCATTTCGGCAACAGCGTCGTCACCGAGACGGAAGAGGGCGTTGTCTCGCTGACGATCACCGTCGGCGGCAAACGGGCGGAAGGGCGCTCCGCCCAGCTTCTCGTGCCGCGCTGGTTCGACAAGCGCGCCGTCCGCAGCAATGACGAGACAGTCGCGGATCTGCGCCTGTCGCTGGAGATTGCCTGCCGGCTGGCCGAGACCATTTCAGGGGAAACGATCGGCGAAGCGACAACCCGCCTGCGCGCCGGCACTGAAGCGGCGATGCCCGCCGGCACGCCGCGCCTTGCCGCCCATTTCGGCCCCGCCCTTGTCGAAATGGCGTTGATCGACGCGCTGTGCTTTGCCTTCGGCCTGAACTTCACCCAGGCTGCACGGGCCGATCTCTTCGGCGTGGCGGCCATGACGGCGCCCGATATCGCGCCGCAGACAATCACAGCGACGCTCGCCCGCATCGCCCCGCTGCCGGCGATCACACCGCGCCAGACCATCGGTTTCGACGCTCCTTTGACGGCGGAGGCGGTTACCACGGACATGCCCGAAGACGGCCGTCCGGTCAGTCTTGAAGCGATCATCCGCGCCACCGGCATCCGCGCCTTCAAGATCAAGCTCAAGGGCGACCCGGACGCCGATATCGACAGGCTTTCGGCGATTGCCCGGATCGTGGGCGCCATGGACGGTTTGCGCGTGACGCTCGATGCCAACGAACAATACTCCGCTGCGCGGTTTGCCGGCTTTCTCGACCGGCTTGTTGCCGACGCGACGCTGTCTTCCTTCCGCGAGGCGATTGCCTTCATCGAACAGCCTTTCGACCGGGAGGAAGCGCTTGCACAGGAAATCAAGCCGGAGATCGGACGTTTCCCGCTGATCATCGATGAAAGCGACGATCATGATGGGGCCTTTGCGAGCGCGCTGGAACGCGGCTGGTCAGGAACATCGATCAAATCCTGCAAGGGCGTTCTGCGCGCGCTTCTCAACTTCTGCCGCGTGCAGGCAGCCCGCGCCGAGGGCAGACGGGTCTTCATTTCGGCGGAAGACCTGACATGCCAGCCGGGCCTCTGCTGGCAGCAGGACACCCTGGTGGCGGCCACCCTGGGCCTCGCCGATGTCGAGCGTAACGGCCATCATTTCGCAGGCGGAATGCAGGGATGCGACGATCTGCAGAAGGCGCGTCTTCTTGCCGCCCATCCGGACATCTATACGAAGCAGAACGGCCAAATCGACCTCAGGATCATCGACGGGACGATCGCGGTCGGTTCGCTCTTCGTCCCGGGATTCGGCCGTTAGTGCGCCCTGCGTCCATTTGGACGCACAAAGGACGAACCTATTGAAGCCACGCATCGCGCTTTCTCTTGCGGGCGCGGCCGCTTCGGCCAAAAGTCGGCGCGACGCCCTCGCCCGCCATCTGCCCACATTTAAGGCATACAAATAGAGCCTTGCGTTTTTTGCATAGGGGCATTGCTTTTGCCCCACTGCCTCATCGCAAAGCCACCGCGTATATAGGGATCAACAACAGCGAAGACGAAGCCAACACAGGAGACCGGAAATGAGCATGACCCGTTCGTTCAACAACTGGCTCAAATACCGCGAAACCGTGACCGAGCTTGGCCGCATGAGCAACCGCGAACTGCACGACCTCGGCATCAATCGCGAAGATATCCGTCGCGTTGCCCGCAAGGCCGCGTTCTAAGGAATTGACCCGGCCCGCCTGAGCGGGCCGCGGAGAAAGTTTTCGGAGCCGCGCCCTCCTCCTCCCAGCGCGCTTCGATCTGGACCGGCGATCCTCCTCCTCCCAATCGCTGGTCACCATGATGACGCCCACCGGATCCTCCTCCCCCGGTGGGCGTTTTCTTTTGTGCAAACGACCCACGGCGCCAGGACCGGCAGGACCAGGCGGCGCGCGGTCTCGTCAATTGTATCATGACAAGCTTCAGACAGTTCAGCGGGCAGGCTTGCCCGATGTGGCCTGGAGGAACTCAACCTCGCGATCCGGCCTGATGATCGCCGCCGTCAGGCGATCGGTGGCATAGGCGCCGGTGTCGATGGAGATCACGCCATTGGCCATCTGCGGCACCTGAACGATCGTGTGGCCGTGAACGATCCACTTCCCGTCGCGGCGCGGCAACTGGCCGAAGGCCTGATGTCCCCAGGTGAGGTTTCGGGAAGACTGCTCGTCAAGCGGCTTGCGCGGATCGGCGCCGGCATGGACCACGGCCATGTTGCCGCTCGTCCAGACAAGCGGCATCTCCCTCAGCCAGTCGAGTCGCTCCTCTCCGAGCTGTTCAATCACCGCATCGCGCAGGCGCGGAATGTCCTTCCTGCCGTAGGCGTCCCCCGTCGGCCCGAAACTGGCGACGGTCTGCAGGCCGCCATAACGCAGCCAGCGCTCGCCATTCTGCAAAGGATCGTCAAGAAACTCGAGAAACATCTCCTCGTGATTGCCCTTGAGGCAGATGACATCGGCACGTTCCTTTTGCCGGGCGAACAGCATGTCCAGAACCTTCGCCGAATGATCACCGCGATCGACATAATCGCCGACATGCACCAGGGGCAGGTCGGGCACCATCCGATCGAGCTTTTCCCAAAGCCGCTCCAGGTTCTCGGCGCAGCCGTGAATGTCGCCGATCGCGACAAAGGCGCGGTCTGGCTTCGGCAGGCCGCCGCGAAAACTCGGCGCCGGCTCCGGGCGCGGTGCGGATTTCGGCTTCGGCGAAGTAAACAGACGGCGCAGCGATTTCATCGGCGGAGCAAACCTCTCTTGGATGACAACCGGCCGGGCCTGCGGCCCGATCCGGTGACCCTAACACTAGGGTGAGGCTTGCTTCAGTTCAACATGATATACGGGGCCGAAACCGACACCAATCCAGACACGCCCGGATGGCCCCCGGAATGTCCCGCCTATCCCGGCTGGCCGTAATAGGCCGTCGCCCCGTGCTTGCGCAGGAAATGCTTGTCGAGCAGTTCCTGTTCGATCGCCTGCAGGCCCGGATTGAGCTGCATCGACATCAGCGCCATCTCGGCGATACACTCCACCGCGACGGCAACCTCGACCGCCTTCGCCACCGACTTGCCCCAGGTGAACGGCGCATGACGGTTGACGAGAACGCCCGGAAAATCGAGCGGATTCAGGCCCTTGAATCGTTCGAGGATGACATTGCCGGTCTCCCATTCGTAAGCGGACGCGATCTCCTCCGGCGTCATCTTCCGCGTCACCGGAATCTCGCCGTAGAAATAATCGGCATGGGTGGTGCCGAAATTCGGAATGGGCTTGCCCGCCTGGGCAAAGGCCGTCGCCTTGGTGGAATGGGTATGGACCACACCGCCGATGCCCTCGAAGGCCATCAGCAGGCAGCGATGCGTCGGGGTGTCGGAGGAGGGCCTGAGATTGCCCTCCACGATCTTTCCGTCGAAATCGACAATCACCATGTTTTCCGGCGACAAATCGTCATAATCGACGCCGGAGGGCTTGATGGCGAAGACGCCCTTGTCGCGGTCGGCGGCGCTTGCATTGCCGAAGGTCAGGTTGATCAGCCCGTGGCGTGGAAGCGCGAGGTTGGCTTCATAGGCCTCGCGCCGGATTTCCGTATACATCAGATGCCCTTTCTCACGCCTTGATGCCGAGACCGAGATGCCAGTAGATCTCGTTGTTGCGAAGATCCTGCCTGAAGCGGTCAAGCTTCGTGTCATCGTTGATCACCGCAAGTTCGATCCCCGCCATGGTGGCGAAATCGTCCAGCATCTCCGTTGTCACGTCATTGCTGTAGGCGGTGTGATGGGCGCCGCCGGCAAGGATCCACGACGAAAGCGCGGTCTTGAAGTCCGGCTTGCATTCCCAGACCGCGCGCGCAACCGGCAGGTTCGGCAGGTCGGGGTGGGGCACGGAGGTGACCTCGTTCACCAGCAGGCGGAAGCGGTTGCCCATGTCCATCAGGCTTGCGTTGAGCGCCGGTCCGAGCTTCGCGTTGAAAACCATGCGCACCGGATCGGCCTTGCCGCCGATGCCGAGCGGGTGGATCTCCACCTTCGGCTTGCCGTCGGCTATCGTCGGGCAGACTTCCAGCATATGCGAGCCGAGCACCTGCTCCTGGCCCGGCGCCATGTGATAGGTGTAATCCTCCATGAACGATGTCGCGCCGCTCATGCCGTGGCCCATCACCTTCAGCGCCCTGACCAGCGCCACCGTCTTCCAGTCACCCTCGCCGGCAAAGCCGTAGCCCGCCGCCATCATCCGCTGGGTCGCCATGCCCGGCAGCGTTTCCATGCCGTGCAGGTCCTCGAACGTGTCGGTGAAGCCCTTGAAGCCGCCGGCCTCCATGAAGGCCTTCAGGCCGAGCTCCTGGCGCGCGGCGTTCAGCAGCGCGTCGTGGCGCGCGCCGCCTCGTCTCAGCACATCGACGACATCATACCGGTTCTCGTATTCGGCCGCGAGCGCTGCGACGTCATCGTCGGCAAGCGTGTTCATCACGTCGACGAGGTCCATGATGCCGTAGCCGTTGACGGAAAAGCCGAGCTTCATTTCGGCTGCCACCTTGTCGCCCTCGGTCACCGCCACCTCGCGCATATTGTCGCCGAAGCGGCAGAAACGGCCGCCCTGCCAGTCGTCCCAGGCGCGCGCGGCGCGCATCCAGGCGTCGATCCGGGCATGGACTTCGGGGTCCGACCAGTGACCGGAGACCACCTTGCGGCCAAGCCGCATGCGGGTATGGATGAAGCCCGCCTCGCGGTCGCCATGGGCCGACTGGTTGAGGTTCATGTAGTCCATGTCGATCGTATCCCACGGCAGTTCGCGGGCATATTGCGTATGGAAATGCAGGAACGGCTTGTTGAGCATGGAGAGTCCGCGGATCCACATTTTCGACGGCGAGAATGTGTGCATCCAGAGGATCAGACCGCCGCATTCGGGGTCGGAATTGGCGCGCACGGCAAGTTCAGCGGCTTCCGCCGGGCTCTTGACGACGGGCTGCGGCACAATCTCGAGCGGCAGCTTGCCGTCCTTGGACAGGGCGGCGGCGATGGCGTTGAACTGCGCGTCGACTTCCGCCAGCGCTTCGGGTCCGTAAAGGTGCTGCGAGCCGCACACGAACCAGATTTTGAGGGGCTTCAGGCCGATCATCCTATTCATCCTTATGCAATTGGCGGGACGGGGCGGGCTCAGCCGCGCACCTTGTCCCGAATTTCGATCAAATCCTTCATCACCTGCGACATGTCGCTGTCGCGGGTGATGCCGCCGAAACCATCGTGAAGCGTGAGGTAAAGCCCGTAGAGCTCCTCATAGATCGCGACGTTCTCGGGAATGGGGTCGTAGCGGATGTCCTTCAGCCCGGTCATCGCGCGCGTCGTTTCGCCGATATTCTCATGCGATCCGCCAACGGCGGCGGCCGCCACGGCAGCGCCCAGCGCGCAGGTCTGGGCCGAGCGCGTGACCAGCATGGTGCGGTTCATCACATCGGCATAGATCTGCATCAGCATCGGGTTCTTTTCGGCGATGCCGCCGGCGCAGACGACCTTGTCGATCGGCACGCCGAAATCCGTCATCCGCTCGACGATGGCGCGCGCGCCGAACGCGGTCGCCTCGACAAGAGCGCGATAGATTTCCGCGCGGGTCGAATAGAGCGTCTGGCCTAGGATCAGCCCCGTCAACCGCTGATCGACAAGGATCGTGCGATTGCCATTGTTCCAGTCAAGCGCAAGAAGGCCGCTCTGGCCAGGTTTCATCGCGGTCGCTTCTTCCGTCAATTCGCGGTGCAGTTCCGGTCCGCCCTGGCAGACGCGCTCCACCCACCACTTGAAGATGTCGCCGACGGCAGACTGTCCGGCCTCGATACCGAAAAAGCCCGGCAGAATAGAGCCTTCGACGATGCCGCAGACGCCCGGGATCGTGTCGGATTTGGAGAGATCGACGATCGCGCAGTCGCAGGTCGAGGTGCCGATGACCTTGACCAGCATGCCCTCCTCGATGCCGCAGCCGATCGAGCCCAGATGGTTGTCGAAGGCGCCGGTGGCGATCGCGATGCCTTCCGGCAGGCCGAGCTTTTCCGCCCATTCAGGGCAGAGCGTGCCGGCGGGCACCGAGATATCCTGCGCCGTGTCATAGAGCCGGTCGCGCAGCTCGGCGATGGCCGGATCGAGCTTGCCGAGAAATTCCTTGTCCGGCAGCCCCCCCCATTTGGGATTGTAGAGGCCCTTGTGGCCGGCGGCGCACACGCCGCGCTTGATATCGGCCGGCGCCCTGACGCCGGCAAGCACGGAAGGAATCCAGTCGGCAAGCTCGACCCAGGAGGCCGCCGCATCAAAGACGCTCCGGTCGACATTGAGGCAGTGCCAGATCTTCGACCACCACCATTCCGATGAATAGGTATCGCCCACCATGGCGAGGTATTCGGGCCGTTCCGCCTTGCCGAGGGCAGTGATTTTTTCCGCCTCGCGCCAGCTCGTATGGTCCTTCCACAGCCAGCAATGGGCGTTGAGATTGTCGGTGAAACGCGGGTCCATCGCCAGCGCGCCGTTTTTCTCGTCCACCGGCAGCGGGCTGGAACCGGTTGAATCGATGCCGATCCCGATCACCTTCGCCGGATCGAAGGCCTCGTGCTTTGCCGCCTCGGCGAGCGCGCCGCGCACGCTTTCCTCGAGCCCTTTCAGATAGTCCGCCGGGCTCTGGCGCGCGAGCAGCGGGTCGGACGGGTCCAGCAGCACGCCCTGGTCGCCGCTCGGGTAGTTGTAGACATGGGTTCCGTATTCAAAACCGTCGTCGCAGCCCACAACGAGCGCGCGAACCGAATTGGTTCCGTAATCGATTCCGATGGAGAACATTGTGTGCCTCGTTCTTATTGTCTCATTGTGTTGCCGACGCCGCCTTGTCCGCGCCGGCAACCTTTTCTTGCAGGGTCAGGGTGCCGCAGTGCGTTCAACAGTCAGTTTCAGAAGCCCCTTCTGCAGCACGATGAAGAGCAGAAGCAGGATGCCGATCGCGATCTTGGTCCACCAGCTGGAAAGCGTGCCGTCGAAAACGATGTAGGTCTGGATCAGGCCCATGGTCAACACGCCGAACAGTGTACCGAAGACATATCCCGCGCCGCCGGTCAGAAGCGTGCCGCCGATGACCACGGTCGCAATCGCCGTCAGCTCGGTGCCTACCGTCGCCAACGGATAGCCGGAGCCGGTGTAGATGGCGAAGACGATGCCCGAAAGACCGGCCATGAAGCCGGAGAAGGCATAGATCAGCACCGTCGTCTGGCCGATCTTCGAGCCCATCAGCGCTGCCGTCTGCTGGCCGCCGCCGATGGCGAAGACATTGGCGCCGAAACGGGTCTTGTGGGCGACGAAATGGCCGATGACGAAGGCGATCAGCATGACGACGCCGATCAGCGTCAGCCGCCCCTTGCCCGGCATCAGCCAGTAGGCCCCCTGCAGCATGTCGAAGAAAGGATTGTCAATCGGCACCGAATCGATCGTCAGCATGTAGGCGACGCCGCGCGCCAGGAACATGCCGGCCAGCGTCACGATGAAAGCGGGCATGCCGAGCGTGTAGATCAGCCAACCCATGGACGCGCCGAAGGCCGTCGTGACCGCCAGAAGCAGGGCAAAGACGACGAGCGGGTGAAGCCCGGTATCGCGCAGGAGGACGGCGATGAACACGCCGGAAAAGGCGATCACCGAGCCGACCGAAAGATCAATCCCGCCCGACAGGATCACCACCGTCATGCCGACAGCGACGATGCCGAGATAGGCATTGTCCGTCAGAAGATTGCCAGCCACGCGGGTCGACAGCATGAACGGGAACTGGATGTAGCAGATCGCATAGGCCACGATGAAGATGGCGATGGTGGCAAACAACGGATAAAGACGCGGATTTTTCATTTGCCTGCCTCCTGCCGGGCTTCGGGCTTGGCGCGCCCCGCAAACAGGTTCTGTTTCAAGAACTTCAGGTCGCCGGTGATGTTGGGCGATTGCAGCACCAGGATGATGACGACCAGAACCGCCTTGATCACCAGATTGTATTCCGACGGGAAACCCGCCAGCAGAATGCCGGTGTCGATCGTCTGGATGATCATCGCGCCGATGACGGCGGCCGAGATCGAGAACCGCCCGCCAAGCAGCGAATTGCCGCCGATAACGGTTGCCAGCACCGCGTCAAGCTCCAGCCAGAGCCCGGCATTGTTGGCGTCCGCGCCGCGAATATCCGCCGTGATGATGATGCCGGCAAGCGCCGCGCAGAACCCCGATGCCATGTAGACGGCAATCAGCAGAACCCGCGCATTGACGCCGGCAAGCGCGCTTGCCCGCCGGTTGACGCCGATCGATTCGATCAGCAGCCCGAGCGCCGTGCGGCGAACGAGAAGGATAACGAGGGCCGCCGTCAGCACCCAGATCCACACAGGAACCGGGATGCCGAGCACCTGGCCGGAGCCGAGAAAGGCAAAGCTCGGCAGATTGAAGGTCAGGATCCGCCCCTCGGTGATCAACTGCGCGATGCCCCGCCCTGAGATCATCAGGATCAGCGTCGCGACAATCGGCTGTATGCCGATGAAGGCGACCAGAATGCCGTTGAAAAGACCTGCGGCAAGCCCTGCGGCGATCGCCGTGACAAGCGCGGGCACAAGGCCGTAACCGCTTGCGATCGTCGCCGCGCCGACCGCGCCGGAAATCGCGATCACGGTGCCGACCGAAAGGTCGATCCCGCGCGTCGCGACAACGAGCGTCATGCCGATCGCCAGCAGGGCCACGGGCGCACCCCGTTTCAGGACATCGATCACCGGCCCGACAAAGCGGCCGCCGGAATACTCGACCTGCAGGAAGGTCGGGAAGAAAAGGCTGACCAGCGCCACGAGAAAGACGAGCGTTACAAGTTGCGGAATAACCCGCTTCAGACCGCCTGGCATCAGACCGTCTCCCTTCTCTCGGCTGCCGAGCTGGCAATTGCCTTGACGATGTTCTCCGTGGCGATGTCCGCGCCGGTCAGTTCAGCCACATGGCGGCGGTCGCGCACAACGATGACCCGGTCGGAAACCGCGATCAGCTCGTCGAGTTCGGAGGAGATGATCAGGATCGACATGCCCTCGGCCGTGATCTGGTGAATGAGATGCAGGATCTCGGCATGCGCGCCGACATCGATGCCGCGCGTCGGCTCGTCAAGGATAAGGAAGCGCGGGTTCATCGCCAGCCAGCGGGCAAGCACCACCTTCTGCTGGTTGCCGCCGGAAAGCTCGCCGACCGGTTTTTCCGCGCTCGAGGTGCGGATATCGAGCTTTTCGATATAGTCGGCCGCAAGCCGCGCCTGTTCGCTCCGGCTGATCGGCCGCGCCCAGCCGCGCCGGGCCTGCAGCGCCAGCGCAATATTCTCGCGCACGGACAGGTCTGCGATGATGCCGTCGGTCTTGCGGTCTTCCGGAGCAAAGCCGAAGCCAGCGGCGATCGCGTCGCGCGGGCTGCTGATCGAAATCTTGCCGTGATCATCGGAAACCGTTCCAGATTGGGCGGTGCGCACGCCGAAGACGAGTTCGGCCGTTTCCGTACGCCCCGAGCCGAGCAACCCGGCAAGACCGATCACCTCGCCCTTGTGCACGTCAAGATCGAAGGGCTCGACGAAGTTCTTCCGCCCGACGCCGTTAAACTGGAGAAGCGGTTTCTCGCTGACCCGCCCTTCGGTCTCGCGACGCGTGCCGATCTCTTCCGCCTCGTCCAGTTCGCGGCCGAGCATATGGGAAATCAGCCGGACCCGATCGAGTTCCGCGGTCTTTTCGGTGGTGATCTTGCAGCCGTTTCGGAGCACCGTCACCCTGTCGGTGAGCGCGAACACCTGATCGAGGAAGTGCGAAACAAAGATGATGCCGAGGCCCTTGTCGCGCAACTGCCGGACGACCTCGAACAGCATTTCGACCTCGCGCGTGTCTAGACTTGCGGTCGGCTCGTCAAGGATCAGCACCTTGCCGGAGAGCGCCACCGCGCGGGCAATGGCGACGATCTGCTGGACAGCAACCGAATAGCTGCCGAGATCGCGGTTGACGTCGATATCAAGGCCATAGCCTTCCAGCATCGCCTCGGCATCGCGCCGCATCGCCCGCCCGTCGATAATGCCGAACCGGCGCTGCTCACGCCCGAAGACGAGGTTCTGGGCAACCGTCAGGTTCGGCAGGAGGTTGACCTCCTGATAGACCGTGCCGATGCCCAGTTCCTGGGCTTCCAGCGTGGAACGCGGCGAGATCGTGCCGCCATTCAGCGTGATGACGCCCGAATCGCGACTGTAGGCCCCGGTCAGGCATTTGATCAGGGTCGATTTGCCGGCGCCGTTTTCTCCGAGGAGGGCGTGCACCTCGCCGGCTTCAAGCTCGAAGGAGACGTCATCGAGCGCCTTCATGCCGACAAAGGTCTTGGTGAGATTTTTGATTGTCAGAAGCATTTCCCAGCAC
The DNA here is from genome assembly GCF_984369615.1 of Martelella sp. Taxonomy (NCBI): domain Bacteria; kingdom Pseudomonadati; phylum Pseudomonadota; class Alphaproteobacteria; order Hyphomicrobiales; family Aurantimonadaceae; genus Martelella; species Martelella sp. The sequence continues at coordinate 24,121 of NZ_CFHTCS010000009.1, forward strand.
CTTGGATCGATCGCGCGGCGCCATGATCATGAACCGAGGCGGCCGGGACATTGACGTCCCGACCGCACCCGGGAGGAAGCGGCTTAGTAGCCGAGGCCCTTGCGGCGCTCGTACTCGCCTTCGGGATCGTCAGCCTGGGTATAGAGCCTGGATTCCGTCTGGATGAATTTCGGCGGCATGGTGCCGTCGGCCCAGTAGGCTTCCAGCGCATCGAAGGCCGGTCCGGCCATGTTCGGCGTCAGTTCCACCGTGGCGTTGGCGTCGCCCTCGGCCATCGCCTTGAAGTAGTCCGGCACGGCGTCGATCGCGACGATCAGGATGTCATCGCCGGGATTGAGGCCGGCTTCCTTGATCGCCTGGATGGCGCCGACGGCCATGTCGTCATTATGGGCATAGAGCGCGCAGATGTCGGCGCCGCCGTTCTCGGCCTGCAGGAAGCTTTCCATGACTTCCTTGCCCTGCGAGCGGGTGAAGTCGCCGGTCTGGCTGCGGACGATCTCGAGATTGTCATGGCCTTCCAGCGAATTGCGGAAGCCGGTGGCGCGGTCGATGGCGGGCGACGAACCGGTCGTGCCCTGCAACTCGACAACGCGGCAGGGCTGGTCGCCCACCGTTTCCACCAGCCACTGGCCGGCTACTTCGCCCTCATGCACGAGGTTGGAGCCGACCGCCGTCAGGTAAAGATCGTCGGAACTGTCGACCTGGCGGTCAAGCAGGACCACCGGAATGTCGGCATCCTTGGCCTCTTCCAACGCCGAGTCCCAGCCCGTTGCGACGACCGGGGCGAGCAGGATGGCATCGACGCCCTGCGCGACAAAGGCGCGGATCGCGGCGATCTGGTTTTCCTGTTTCTGCTGGGCATCGGAGAATTTCAGGTCGATGCCGCGCTCTTCGGCCTGCTGTTTGGTCAGCGTCGTCTCGGCTGCGCGCCAGCCCGATTCCGAGCCGATCTGCGAAAAGCCGACGGTCTGCGCCGATGCGGCGGTCGCAGCGAGGGTGAAGGCGGCGACGCCTGCTAGAAATATCGATTTCATCAGTCTTGTCCTCCCGTTAGGAACAGATGGCAATCTTGATTGCCGTTCCGGCACCGGCCTCCGCCGGATGGGGAGACCCTGCCTTTCGGCCCTTGCGGCCGATCCATCGCAATGCCAAGGTTGACACGGTTTTCGGCCTTTTCCTCCCGGCGAAACCGTGTCGGCCTGCCACAGGGCGAAAGGGGTGATGTGCCCGCTTTTTCTGCGCTAAAAAGGCCTTGCGACGTGGGGAATTCTTGCAATTTCCCGTCATACGGACAAATGAATAATCGTGTTTCTGATATAGCAGAATTGGTATGGATATCATGGCGCACGACCCACGCCAGAAAAGTCAGGACGAATTTATCCGACGCGGTCTGCGCTTCTCGCAGATGCGCCTGATCGCCCTTCTCGACCGCAAGGGGCAGATTTCTTCGGCCGCGGCGCAGCTGGGCATGACCCAGTCGGCAGCCTCGCGTCTCCTGTCCGAACTCGAGCACACCGTCGGCGCGAAGCTTTATGAGCGCCATGGCCGCGGCGTCGTGTTGAGCGAGGCCGGGCAGGCCATGGCGCGCCAGGCGATGATTATCCTGAACCAGCTTGACAGCGCTCACCAGGAGATATCGCAGATCGTAGACGGCGCCCGCGGCCAGGTGAGGATCGGCGCGGTGACCGGCCCCTCGATGCAGCTCGTGCTGCCGGTGATCCATGAACTTCGGGAGAATTATCCCGAGATCGAGCTTTCGGTTCTGGTCGATACCTCCGACAAGCTCGCCGAGGCGCTCTTCTCCCATGATCTCGATTTTTACATCGGCCGCCTGCCAGAGGAGGTAGACGCCAAATCGGTGACCATGCGCCCGCTCGGCGTCGAGCCGATCAACATGATCGCCCGCACCGGCCACCCGCTTTGCGACAGAGGGCCCATCTCGATCGGGGCATGCCTGGACTATGACTGGGTGCTGCAGCCCGTCGGGGCGCCGATGCGCCGCTCGATCGAGGCGCATCTTCTCGCCAACGGCTTCACCCTGCCCCGTCACGTTTTTGTCACCACGTCGCCGCTTCTGTCGCTCGCCATCATTGCCGACACGGACGCCGTGACGCCGGTAGCCCGCCCGGTGGCGGATTTCCTGCACATCGACGGCAGGCTGGGGGCTGATATCTGCCAGTTGCCCGTGCGCGAAAGCATTGATGTCAGCCCCTATTCGATCATCCAGCGCGTAACCGCCGTCCAGCCGCCGCCGGTCGAACGGGTGCTCGCTCTGATCGACCGGGAAATCAAGATGAGGCCCGAACAGTTTCCCGAAGACCTGATCGGCCGCTGAAGGTGGCCCGGCCCTTTCCATCAGACCTCCGGCGCTGGATCGGTTCCGCCTTAGATGGAGGCGCGGAACCGCTCTATCTCTTTGTTTTGACGCATTTTCGCGGACATCAGATGGTTCCATCTGGCTGCGAAATGCTTTAACGGTGATGGGCAGGCCCGCCATTCCTTCCGCCTGCCGAGGCATCGAGGACAGCATGAGCGCTTTCAGGATCGCGATTGTCGGCTACGGCAAGATCGCCGGCGACGAGCATCGCCCGGCCATCGACCGGAACGGGGATTTCGAGCTTGCCGCGATCGTCACCAAGGGGACCGCGCCCGAGGGCCTTCCGGTCTTCTCCGATCTTTCCGGGCTTTTCAAAGACGGACCGGAGGTCGATTGCGTGGCGCTGTGCGTGCCGACGGCGGCCCGGTTCGCGCTCGCCGCCGAAGCCCTCGATGCCGGCAAGCATGTGCTCCTGGAAAAACCGCCGGCGGCAAGGCTGGAGGAGGTCGACACGCTGCGACAGAAAGCCGCGGCGAAGGGGCTCTCGCTGTTTGCCGCCTGGCATTCGCGCTTTGCGCCCGGCGTCGCCACGGCGCGGGACCTGCTCTCGGACGCCCGCATCCGTTCGGTACGCTTGACCTGGAAGGAAGATGTGCGCCGCTGGCATCCCGACCAGAGTTGGATCTTCGAGCCCGAAAGCCTCGGCGTTTTCGACATGGGAATCAACGGGTTGTCGCTCGCCTCGGCCGTTCTGCCAGGCTCCTTTGCCGTTCAGGGCGCGAGGCTCGCATATCCGGAGAACCGAAGGGTTCCGGTGACGGCCGAACTCGATATCGCCATGGAGGGCTGCGACGCGTTCACCGCCGCCTTCGACTGGAACCATGAGGGCGCTGACGACAAGGCGCTCGAGGTTGAAACCGACCGCGGCATGCTCCTGCTTGACCGCAGCGGCGAGCGGCTCGCCTTCAACGACGCCTTGCTTCTCGACAGGCGGCAGCGCGAATATGAGGCCGTTTACGGCCGGTTCGCCGCGCTGATCGGCAGCGGCGAAGGCGACATCGACGCGATCCCGCTCCGCCATGTCGAGGAGGCTTTCAGCACAGCCGTGCGGAAGACGACCGAGCCGTTTTTCTGCTGAGGTCAGAACTGTTTGGTGACGAACAGCGAAACCGTGCTCTTGTCGTATTCGTAAAGTTCGACATTGGAGAAATTCTTCGAATAGGCATATTCGAGGCGCGGCGCGAAGCCTTTCATCGCAAGCGTGCGAAAGGTGGCGCCGACGGCTATGTCGAGCCTGCGGTCAAGCCGCGACTTGGTCATCAGCGGAAAATCGCCCTCATAGTCCCGCAGCGTGCCCTCGACCTCTATGTCGGTCAGTATCCCGCCCGACCATTCGCGGGCATATTTGGCGTTGATGTTGTAGCCGGAATAGGAATTGAAGTCCTTTTCGGCGGAGACATAGTTGAACCCCCCGCCCATGCGGATGCTGCTCGATGGCGTCAGCGCATAGCGATGGTTGATGCTCATGCCGGCCTGGTAGCCATCATAGGCATCCATGTCGTGGTAATCGAGCCACTGGAACGAGAAATTGGCCGACGTCACGCCGAAGGGCCCGAAGGAGCGTCGCACGGAAAAGACCGGACCATAGCCGACGCGGTAAGGCTCATTGCCCATCAGCACATATTCCGCCGCCATGCCGCCGCTGAAAATCCATGGATCATTGCGCCAGGACAGCTGCGAGAACCCGCCGAACTGGGTCTGGTTATAGGCCTTTTCCTTGTAGGCAAGGCCAGTGACGGAGCCGCCGAAGGTCAGCGACAGGTCGTCGACGAGATCGAAGGAATAGGTGCCGTTGACGCCGTAATTGAGCCCCACGCCGCTTTCCGCCTTCGTGCCGGGCGCAAGCGGAATGCCGCCGACATGGACAAGGCTCTGATCCGTGGCGTTGGAGATATTGGTGCTTGGCGCAATGGCGAGGTAACCGCCAAGCGTCCAGGGGCGGTCGATATTCACCCGGTCGATGAAGTCCTCGTAGAAGGAGCGGAGCGATTCGCTCGGCGCGTTGTCGGCCAGAAGCGAGAAATGATAGATCGCCGCCTTCTTCTCGCCCATCAGCGCCAGCGTGTGGGCAAGCTCCTGGCGCACGCGGGTGAAATCCGGCTTCTTGTCGAGAACGCCGCGCATCAGGATCGCCGCTTCCCTGAAGTGGCCCTCATGCTTCAGGATAAGCGCATAGGTGAATTGCTGCGACAGCGCGGAAAGCTCAGGGTCGTCGGAAAGCTGCGCCGAAAGCGCCATCGCTTTCTCATACTGGCCGCTCTCGATCAGCACCTTGATTTGCGGAAACGGATTGACGACCGCAAAGGCCATGCCGGCGGCGAAGACCGTCAACAGAAAGGCAAGCCCCGCCAGGCCGCCTGACAGCCTCAAACGCATCAATGACAGAAAATGCCGCATGAAAATCCCGGAACTAAACGCGATACAGAAGACGCCGGGCCGGCCGGCCCGGCGAGATGTTCAAAGCGCGAAAACTCAGTTCCGTTCGCCGACAAAGGTGCCGATCATGCCCGCCCCGGCATCAGCCCGCGCGCCGTTCACCCTGTAGGTTCCGGCGATGCCGGCAGCGCGATTGCCGTAAAAGGCCCCGTTCACGTTCGAGTTTGCCTGATCGACATTTACATAATCATTGCCGACGGCAATCGAATTGGCATTGGAGTTGAATTCCGAACCGGAAATCGTCGCCTGGAAGGTGACGTCGCCCACCTGGGTGTCCATCGCCCCGGCCAGTTGTCCGCTGCCGAAATCCACATTGGCGTTGAACGAGCCGTCGATATAGTCGAGATACTCGCCCGGAAGCGCCGCCGCGCCGAGATGCTGGCCGGAATAGGTCGCGCGGCCCGCCAAGGGCATGTCGCCCGGCGCGGTCACGCCGTCGGTCGAGCGAAACGCCATAGCCACGACGTTGTCATCCCAGGTGTCGGCGTCGATCAGGGCGACCACAGGCCCGTCCTTGATCCCGTCGACGCCAAAGTAGCCGAGTCGCATATAGGCTTCGGCGCCATCGCCAAGATTGGCCGTATAGCCTTCGCCGTCCGGATAGAAGAGCGCCGTTTCGCCCGTATCGGGCCCGCCTGTGATTTCGACGCCGACCGTGCCGTCGCCATTCATCTGGATATTGGCCGACGCCGATCCCGAGCCCGTCACGGCCGCGTTCCAGGTGTCGACATCCCCATAATAGCCGAGCGCGTTCGGGGCGAGCGGCCCCCCGCCTCCGCCGCCGCCGCTGCAACCTGCAAGGACCGCTAGCGCCATTGTCCCCATCAGCGCCGTCATCGATGATTTCATGTCCCCGCTCCTGTCATGCTCTCTCGTGTTGTTAAGAACTTGTAAACCTTCGCAATGGGGCGCGACGCTGTCAACTGCATCAGGCCCCGAAAGCGGCAGACGCGGGCGTGTTTCAACCGAAGCCTCAACCTGTACGGGAAATTGCGACATGCAGCCCGGCATCACGAAAGAGACTTAACCTGACGATTGTCGCCAACCGGCATCGATAGTAGAAGACGCATTCCGGCCGTCGCATGAAGGAGACCTGATCGATGACCACTGAAAACGCCATGCCGCTTTTCTACAAGAAGCCGCAGGTGCTGCGCTTCGAAGAGCACAAGGGCCTCGGTCTGGTGGCGCGGGACGATTACGCCTTCTCCGCCGAGGCAACGGCGATCCCGCTTTCGGTGAGCGAGTTCATGCCGGCCGTTCGACACTATCCGATCGTCTTCATCGAGGCTGCCGGCCAGCCGGCCCCGGTCGCCATTGTCGGCCTCAGGCAGGGCCAGAACCTGATGCTGGAAAAGGACGGAAGCTGGGCGCCGCATGCTTATGTACCCGCCTATATCCGCCGCTATCCCTTCATTCTGGTGCAGTCGCCCGACGAGGACACGCGCTATCTCGCCTATGACAGCGAAAGCGACCGCGTGAAGCCGCTTGCCGAGAACCCCGACGCCGCGCCGATCTTCAACGACGACGGGACGGCGAGCAAGACCGTCAAGCCGATGCTGGAACTTTGCGAGGCCTATCACCAGCACCGCGCCCAGGACGCGGCCTTCCTGAAGGCAATCGCCGAGGCCGATATCCTGCTCGCCCGCCATGTGGACATGGAGTTCCCCGACAAGAGCCGCTACCGGCTCGACGGTTTCAGCGTCATCGACCACGAGCGCTACCGCAACCTCCCCGCCCGCACGCTCAAGCAGTGGACGGAGAAGGGCTGGACGGACGCCATCGCGCTGCACCTTGCCTCCGCCCAGAACTGGGGGCTGATGATGGAGCGCAACCGGCTGGTCTCCGCCGGCGACAGGGACGCGCGCCTAAGGCATTAACTGGCCGCCGTTGATATCGAGAATCTGGCCGGTGATATAGCCGGCCATGGTCGGCGAGGCGAGGAAGACGAAGCTCCAGGCGCAGTCTTCCGCCGTGCCGAGTCGGCCGAGCGGGATCGCGGCGCGCGCGGCGTCGAGCGCGGATTCCGGCGTCTCGTCATGGAAGGGCGTTTCGATGACGCCGGGCGAAATCGCGTTGACGCGGACGCCGTCTGCCGCCATCTCCCGCGCCAAAGCCCGCGTCAGCGAATGCACGGCGGCCTTGGCGGCGGCATAAAGGCCGGAGCCCGGCGCGCCGCCATTGCGGCCGGCGATCGATCCGAGATTGATGACCGAGGCGCGGTCACTCGCTTTCAGGGCAGGCCCCGCATGGCGCACCAGGCGCAGGATCGAACGGGTGTTGAGGTCGAAGACCCGATCATAGATCGCCTCGTCGAAATCGGCCGACGGCGAGCGCAGTATGGCGCCGGCATTGTTCACCAGACAGTCGAGCCCGCCCATCATCGCCACGGACCGCGCGACGATGTCCTCAGCGTCCTCGGCCCGGGTCACGTCGCCGGAGACGACATGGGCCGTGCCGCCTTCCTCGCGCAGGGCCGCGGCAAGGCTTTCGGCCTCTTCCCGGCGCCTATTGTAGTGAATGGTCACCTCGGCGCCGGAGCGCGAAAAGGCGCGCGCGGCGGCCGCCCCGATGCCGGAACTCGCGCCGGTGATGAGAACCTTCAGTCCTTGAATGTCATTGACGGGTATCATGCGGTCCCTTTTCCTTAAGTCTGTCGTGATCCTCTATAAGCCGATCGCCCCGGCAAAGGCGAGAACGCCGCGGCCTCAATGCATCACCCAGCCGCCATCGACATGAAGGTTCTGCCCGGTGATGAAGCCGGCGCGCTTCGAGATCAGGAACATCAGCGCCTCGGCAAGGTCTTCCGGCGCGCCCCGGCGCTTGATCGCCTGGCTGTCGATGATGCGGCGCTGATAGGCCCCCTGGTCCGGATGAATCTTCTCCGCATCCGTGGGGAAAGCGCCGGGCGACAGCGTGTTGACCGTGATGCCCCATTTGCCGAATTCGCGCGCCCAGCCGCGCGCCAGCATGATCAATGCGCCCTTTGACTGGATATAGGGCGTGAGGTTCTCCCAGCCGCCGGAGACTGTAATCGAGCTGATATTGATGACCCGCCCGAAACCGGCCTCGCGCATGCCCGGCAGCAGGGCCTTGACGATCATGAGCGCCGCCTCGACATTGACGGCATGGATTTTCGCATGCTCCTCCATGGAAAAATCCTCGAACGGCTTTGACGGGTAGATCGCGGCATTGTTGATCGCCGTGTCGATCGGCCCCTGCCGCAGCAGCCCGGAAAGCGTCTCGTCAAGCGCCGCCTTGTCGGTCAGATCAACCCTGCTGACCGTGAGCCTCTCCGAGAGCTTCTTGTCGGCCGCCGCGGCCTTCAGGGCCTCGATCTTGGCCGGATCATTGTCCAGCACGATCACGTTGGCGCCGGCCTGCATCAGGGCAAGGCTCGCCGGAAGCCCGAGCCCGCCCGCAGCGCCCGTGTAAAGGATCCGCCGTCCCTGAAATTCACCCATGTTCACGCCTCCCGCCGGTTATCGCGGGCGGAGGATAACGCCGATGCCGCGACGGAGCGATGGTGTTTTTCACGTTGCCGGAAACATTGTCGCTCAGTGCGGCGCGAACTGGCCTGGATGGAACTGGCCAAGCCAGGTCTCCGTCAACGGCTCGCCATCTTCCGCCAGATAGGCGCGCACATCGATCGTATCGGCGGTTCCGTCGAACTTGAGGTCATAGGTCATCCGCCAGTCGTCCGTGCCGACAATCGGCATCGCATAGGCGTTGATGATCTCGGCGCCGCTGCCGACGGAAATCTCCGGTTCCACCCCGTCATCGACCGTCAGTCCCTCAACGGCCGGGCCGGAGAAATCGACGACGACCTTGACCTGGTCGCCCGGGCGCGGCTGCCCCGGCACGCCGCCACGGCCAATCCGGCTGGCGGTCGTCTCGGCGAGGCGCTCATTCGGCGGCGCGGTCGCGGCCCAGGTCAGCGTATAGGAAAAATCGCGTTCGTCGCCGGCCTCGGGCAGGTCCTCCGGCAGCCAGTAGGCGACGATATTGTCGTAGATCTCGTCATCGGACGGCAGTTCGACGAGTTGGACGGCACCCTTGCCCCAGTCGCCCTCGGGTTCGACCCAGGCCGACGCCCGGCGATTATAGAACACGCCGTCATCCTGATAATGGTCGAAATTCCGGTCGCGCTGGATCAGGCCGAACCCTTCGGGATTTTCATCAAAAAAGCTCGATGTGACGACGCGCGGCGGGTTGTTGAGCGGCCGCCAGATCTGCTCACCGGAACCGGTGACCACCTCAAGCCCGTCGCTGTCATGGACCTCCGGACGCCAGTCGAAGGCCATGTTGCGGTGGGTTTCGGAATACCAGTACATCGAGGTCAGCGGGGCAACGCCGAGCCGCTCGACCGCCTCGCGGAAGAAAAGCCGGCTGGTAATGTGCAGAACCTGCCCTTCGCCATCCTCGTTTTCCGCCTCGATGCGATAGGCGCCGGCAACGCTCTTGCTGTCGAGCAGCGCGTAGATGACGATGCCGTCGCCGGGCTTGTCGTCCTTTTCCAGGTAGAAGGATGTGAAGCGGGGAAACTCTTCCGGCCGCGCAAGACCGGTATCGACGGCAAGCGCGCGGGCGGAGAGACCATATTGCCTGTCCGGTCCGTCGGTGCGGAAATAGCTGGCGCCGAGAAACGAGATCCAGTCGGTCTTCATGTCCGGCCGCATCACCCGGAAACCGGCCCAGCCGGCAAAATCCTCGACCGCCTTGGCGGGACTGTCCTCCGGCATGGTGAAATAGTCGGCGCTGTAGAGCACTTCGCGCGCCTCGCCATCCTCGACCAGGCTGATCGTCACCGGTTCCTTGAAATAGCGGCCCTGATGGAAGAACTGCACCGGCGCGTCGCCGACATCGACCGTGTGGTCCTTGCGGAACATGATCTTCCAGTGGGCGTCGTAATCGATGGCATCGAAGAGCTCGGGATGCGCGACCGGATAGGGCTCGAACGGCTTTTGCGACAACGCCTTCGCTTCCTCCGCAAGCGTCTCGAAAGAAAACGGCTCGGCCGGGCCCAGGGCGGGTTCGAAATCCTGCGCCGCGACCGCCACAGGGACGGCGAAAAGGGCGAATACGGGCAGAAACAGAAGCGACAGACGGGCAGGCGAACGGTTCGTCATAAGGGGCAAACTCCGAAAGGGCCGAAAACTCTCTGAATGCGTGAACGTTTTGGACGCCGCCAGGTTCCCGCCTTCGTGCAGATATGGCAAAGCCCGCGCGAACGCGGGCTTCAAATGCGCTTCAAATTTCGCCGGCGATCAGCCGACGACGCCGGAAATCCAGCTCGAGAGCGCCGTCTTCGGCGCGGCGCCGACCTTCACGTCGGCAAGCTCGCCGCCCTTGAACATGGCCAGCATCGGGATGGAGCGCACGCCGTACTGAACCGCGAGATCCGGATTGTCGTCGACATTGACCTTGGCGATCTTGACCTTGCCGTCCATCTCCTCGGCGATTTCTTCGAGGCTCGGGCCGATCATCCGGCACGGGCCGCACCATTCGGCCCAGAAATCGACCACGACGGGCTGTTCGGACTCGAGCACTTCCTGCTTGAAATTGGCGGTATTGACCTTGACTGTCGTCATCTTGAACTCCTTGGCAAAGGCGAGGATCGTTTCGGGTTTGCGCGATACCTTCGCATTATCGTAGATTTGTCCTTCATGTGAGCACAGGCGCGAAAAAAATCAATGCCCGGCACTCACTTTGTCGAAAGGCGCGCAAGCGCCGACGAAAGCTCCTCTTCGCTCAACCGCCGGGTAGCGGTCGTTTCGGTGTAGACGAGGAGGCATTCCACCGCCTTGCCGGGATAGAGCGGCGCAAGGAGTTCCCGATAGACGGCCATCTGCGCTACGTGGGAGAAAGGCACCGCCTCGCCCGCTTCCGGCGGATTGCGGTTGGTCTTGAAATCGACCAGCAACACCCGGTCGTCCATAACCGCAAGCCGGTCGAGCCGACCCGACACGGTAAACGCGCCGGCCTCCAGCCGGACCGTCCCGGTCACCGAGACCTCGGCGCGGGCAGCCGATGAAAAAACCGGCGCCAGTCCGGGGTCGGTCATCACCGCCATCACGCTTTTTTGGATGGCATCGCTTTCGTCTTCCGGCAGGTGGAAGGCCGCCCGCGCCAGATAGCGGCGGCAGGCCGCCTCCCGCTCCGCAGGCTCAAAACCCGGCAGCAATTGCATCAGGCGATGGACGAGCCGCCCGCGCTCCAGCGCCATATTGGCGCTCTGCCCGCCGAAAAGCGGCGAAGCGGTCACCGGCGGCGGGTCTTCCACCTCAAGTCCCGCGCGCGAGGGGCTGAGCGGCGGGGCCTGACGCGCCTCCTCCCGGAAGGGCTCGGTCAGCGCTTCAGGCAGCGGCGGCAGCGGCTCCCCCTCGCCTTCCGCCGCGACCTGGGGCGTGAATTCACGCGGAGGAATTTTTTCCTGCCATAGCAGGCCCGGCCAGCTCTCCCCGGCGG
>NZ_CFHTCS010000010.1:0-33382 GCF_984369615.1 Martelella sp.
AGTACAAGGCGCGCTACATGCCGTTCTTCAATCTCGGCTTCATCGTCACCGAGCTTGAACGCACTCAGCTCTGGTCGGGGCTCCGAGGCTTCATCGACCGCGCCAAGATCGCGCTTCTGGTACCGGATTTTCTCGAGCGGACGGTGTTCTGCTGCGGGCCGGATCCGTTCATGGCAACGGTGAGGGAATCGCTTGAAAGTTCCAGTTTCGACATGGAAAACAACTATTTCCAGGAAACTTTCAAGCCGGAAGTGCCGCGGCCGGCCGTCTTCATCGGCGAAAGCGGCGACGAGGATAAGCTGTTCACCGTCGCGTTTGCCGAATCAGGCGTCACGGCGGAAGTCCAGCCCGGTTTCACCATCCTGCAGACCGCCCGCAATGCCGGCGTACGCATTCCCGCCGCCTGCGAAAGCGGCATCTGCGGCACCTGCCGCACCCTGTGCAAGTCCGGCAAGGTCGACATGCAGCACAATGGCGGCATCCTCGATGACGAGATCGAGGAAGGCTATATCCTCGCCTGCTGCTCGCGCCCGCTGTCGGATGTCGAGGTGGAGGCGTAAAGCCTTGCGTTGCCGCCGGCTGTCGGCCAGACTTGCACCCCTCACATTGTAAAGCCGCCGCCTTCTTCAGGGCTCCGACATGGCGGTCCAGCCATTCAGGGGAGGAACAAGATGGCCGATCTTCAGGGAACACTGTCCGTGGTTACCGGCGGCGGTCGCGGCATCGGGCGCGAAATTGCCTTGCACCAGGCCCGCGCCGGCGCAAAGGTCGCCGTCCTTGCGCGCACCGCTGCTCAGATCGAGGAGACCGCGGCGCTGATCGCGCGCGAAGGCGGCCAGGCGAAAGCCTATGCAGTCGATCTCGTTGATCGGACCGCTGTCGAGGCGACATTTTCAACCATCGCCTCGGAACTCGGCCCGGTCGACTGCCTGATCAACAATCACGGCTCGTTTCGCGCCTTCGGTCCGATCTGGGAATGCGACCCCGACGACTGGTGGGGCGACGTGGAGATCAATCTGCGCGGATGTTTCCATACCTGCCGGGCGGTCGCCCCGGCGATGCTGGAACGGGGGCGCGGCCGCATCGTCAATCTTGTCGGCGGCGGTACGGGCACCAGCTTTCCCCATGGCTCCGGCTATGCGTCGAGCAAAGCCGGCATCATGCGATTTACCGAATGCCTGAACGACACGACGTCCTCCGGCGGCGTGCTCGCCTTTGCCGTCGACCCGGGCCTGGTGCGCACGACGATGACGGAAATGCAGCTCAATACCGAGGCCGGCCGCACTTTTCTGCCGGGTATCCAGCAGCTTTTCGACGATGGCGTCAATGTCCCGCCGTCGCGGGCCGCGACCCTGATTGCCGACATTTCCCGCGGCCGTTTCGATCGCCTCGCCGGTCGCATGCTCAGCGGACCGGACGATCGTGACGCACTGGAGGCGGAGATTGACATGATCCTTGCCGCGGACGCGCGCGCGCTGAGGATCACCGGGCTCGGCGGGCCGAAGCTCTGAAACCTGCGGCGTTGCGGCCGCAACTGGGTGTCGTTGCAGAATAGCCGCAGCGCGCCGGTTTCGGCTTTCGGTTGCAGCGACAGGCTCGCCACGTTCGGCCCGGTCTGCTAGGTTCGCTGCCGAAGAGCATTGGCGCATAGAGGTCCAGTTTGCCTAAGTAATCCCGGTCTCGACCCAGTTTCACCCGTACTGCCGGGCGGCCACAGGCTGCCGGCGTATTGTTATGTCCATCGGGTGGCGGCAAGAGACCGGTCTGGCATTGTTTCCCATGTGCCAAAGGCAGTCCGCTGCCCTGTGCTCTTCAGCCACCCCCGACATCGCCATGCCGCGCCCGCAAGGGTTTTCTCCTGCACCCTCTTGGTGGACTTCCGAACGGAAGACCAAGACGAAATGTGCAACTTACTTCAGGTCCGGTGGACCATAACGCCCCTCACCGCGCCGCAGCCCTGGATCACCTGCGGCGGCTGCGGGGAGCCCCGCCCCTTCCACTCAAGCGGCAAGGTCCGGCTCAACGCCAATGGCCGCAGGCTCGATGCCTGGCTCATCTACAAATGCACGTCCTGCGACAGGACATGGAACCGGCCGATTTTCGAACGGCAGAATGTCCGCGACATCGCCCCCGCCGTGCTGGAGGCGCTGCGCGCCAACGACCCGGAATGCGTGCGGAGGGAGGCGTTCAACCTTGCTGCACTGCGGCGGAAAACCCGGCGCATCGATGAATCCGACGACGTCGACATCGAGCGCGCGGTGCTGGCGGAAGCCCCGGACTTCACGCGCCTGGAGATCTTTCTGGCGGCCCCGCTACCGGTGAGCCAGCGCCTCGACCGCCTGCTGGCCGCGGCGCTCGACATCTCGCGATCAGAGCTGAAAGCACTGCGGGAGAGAGGCATAGTTCGGGCGAAACCGGAGCGCGCCGATATCTTCCGAAAACGCATCAACGACGGCACCAGCATCGCGATTGACCCGCCTCCCGAAGCCGGGCAGCGGGAACTCTGGCTTGCCCGTGTCACCGGCACGTCGCCGCCAGACGCGGTCTAGCGAAAGGCCGGGGCGCCTTTGCGCCCCGGCCTTTCTTCGCATCGTTGCGCCACCGTCCTCAGACGTATTTGTTGACGATGTTTTCCAGATATTCCTGGCGGCCGGATTTCGGCTGAGGGTTGATGCCGTCCTTTTCGACCATTTCGGCGATGTCTTCCAGCGTCATTTCGCCGGCAAGCATCTTCTTCGCCGTTTCGCCTTCCCAGCCGGCATAGCGCTCGTCGAGCGGGTTCGAAAGGGCGCCGTCTTCAACCATCTTCGCTGCTGCCTTCAGGCCGCGGGCGCAGGCATCCATGCCGCCGATATGGCCGTAAAGCAGGTCTGCCGGGTCAATCGACTGGCGGCGCAGCTTCGCGTCGAAATTGGTGCCGCCGGTGGTGAAGCCGCCTGCGAGCAGAACCTGGTAATAGGCCAGCGCCATTTCCGGAACATTGTTCGGGAACTGGTCGGTGTCCCAGCCGGACTGGTAGTCGTTGCGGTTCATGTCGATGGAGCCGAGAATGCCGAGCGTGCGGGCAAGCGCCAGTTCATGTTCGAAGGTGTGACCGGCGAGGATCGCGTGGCCCTGCTCGATATTGACCTTCACTTCCTTTTCCAGGCCGTGCTTCTGGAGGAAGCCGTAGACGGTGGCAACGTCATAGTCGTACTGGTGCTTGGTCGGTTCCTGCGGCTTCGGTTCCACAAGGATCTGGCCCTCGAAGCCGATCTTGTGCTTGTACTCGACAACCATGTGCAGCATGCGCGCCATCTGGTCGAGTTCGCGGCCCATGTCGGTGTTGAGCAGCGTCTCGTAGCCTTCGCGGCCGCCCCAAAGGACATAGTTCTGGCCGCCGAGTTTCTTGGTGGCGTCCATGCAGGTCTTGATGGTTGCTGCGGAGAAGGCGAAGACGTCCGGATCCGGGTTGGTCGCGGCGCCCGACATGAAGCGGCGGTGGGTGAAGAGGTTGGCCGTGCCCCAGAGAAGCTTGACGCCCGTTTCCTCCTGCTTTTCGCCGAGATAATCGACGATCTCGTTCAGGTTCTTCGTGTTTTCGGCGAAGTTCACGCCTTCCGGGCGGACATCGACGTCGTGGAAGCAGTAGAAGGGCGCGCCGAGCAGGGAAAACAGTTCGAAGCCGACATCGGCCTTCAGTTTCGCCTTGTCCATGGCGCCGTCATACCACGGACGGTCGAAGGTGCGGCCGCCGAAGGGGTCGCCGCCTTCCCAGGCCAGTGAATGCCAATAGGCGATGGCAAAGCGCAGATGGTCCTTCAGCGGCTTGCCCATGACGATTTCGTCGGGATTGTAATGCTTGAAGGCAAAGGGGTTTTCGCTCTCGGGGCCTTCATACTGGATCTTGGCGATGTCGCCGAAAAAGCCGGTGCTCATCTTGGATACTCCCTGTTGGGGTTGTCATTGTCCGCGGGGGCGCGGGGGCCGGGCGTGCAGCCGGGCGCCCGCTCTTCGCATCATTCTCCGGAAAGGGTCTTGATGGCCGGATACAGCGCCCGGAAACGCTGATAGGCCTCCTCGAAGGCAGCCGTATGGGCCGTCTCCGGGTCAACGGTCTCCGCCGTCTCCGGCGGGGTGCAGACGGCGAGCGGATCGGCGCCGGTCGCAGCCAGGAGGCCGAGACGGGCAGCGCCGAAGGCCGCGCCGAAATCGCCGTCGGCGGGAATGTCGATCGGCAGGTTGAGGGCGGTTGCCACCGCTTTCAGCCAGTAGCGCGAACGCGATCCGCCGCCGATGGCGGTGATGCGGGAAAGCTCGGTGCCGGCGGACCGCAAAGCCTCGAGATTGTCCCGCAGCGCAAACGCGACGCCTTCCATCACCGCGCGGGTCATCGCCGAGCGGTCGCTTTCATGCGCAAGGCCGATGAAGGCGCCGCGAATGGCGGCGTCGTTGTGCGGCGTGCGCTCGCCGGAAAGATAGGGCAGGAAGGTCACATCGCCCGGCGCCTGAAGCGTGTCGCCAACCTCGGTCGAAAGCTGGGCCGGGCTCTTGTCGGTCACCTTGGCGTACCAGTTGAGGGCGTCGGTGGCCGACAGGATCACGCCCATCTGGTGCCAGGTGCCGGGAAGGGCGTGGCAGAAGGCATGGACGGCGCTTTCAGGTTTCGGCCTGTAGCGATCATTGGCAGCGAACAGCACGCCGGACGTGCCGAGCGAGACGAAAGCCGCGCCGTCTGCAACCGTGCCCATGCCGCAGGCAGAGGCCGCATTGTCGCCGGCGCCGCCGGCCACGACGACCGGGCCGGTCATGCCCCATTCCGACGCCAGCGCCTGTTTCAGTGCGCCGCCCGCTTCCGATCCTTCGACAAGGGATGGCATCTGTTCACGGCGAAGGTCGGTTGCCGCCAGCAATTCGTCCGACCAGTCGCGCCTGGCCGTGTCGAGCCAGGCGGTGCCGGCCGAATCCGACATTTCGGAGATATATTCGCCGGTCAGCCAGAAGCGGAGATAATCCTTCGGCAGAAGCACCTTCGCGACTTTCGCGAAAATCTCCGGCTCGTTCTTCCTGACCCAGACAAGCTTCGGCGCGGTGAAGCCGGGGAAGACGATATTGCCCGTGACCGCGCGGAAACGCGGGTCGTCGTCGAGCTGCGCGGCCTCCACATAGGAGCGGGTGTCGTTCCAAAGGATGCAAGGCCGCAATACCTCGCCGGCCGTATCGACCAGCGTTGCGCCGTGCATATGGCCGGAAAGGCCTATGCCCTTGACGGCGGAAAGCTCGGCCGGATGGCGTTCTGCGAGGCGGCCGACGGCAATCTTGCAGGCGGCGATCCAGTCAGCCGGGTTCTGCTCCGACCAGCCGTGATGCAGGCGCTGGACGGTGAGCGGCGCGTCGGCGCTGGCGATCACCTTCTGGTTCTCGTCGATCAGCATGGCCTTGAGGCCGGAGGTGCCGAGGTCAAGCCCGAGATACATGTCTTTCCTCCCTTGTTGTGATCAGCTTCCTGTTCACGGCAGATTGTCCTTGATGAAGATGTCGATACGGATGCGCTCCTGGGCGGCGATCACCTCCAGGCCGTCGGCCTTGGCTTTCAGCACGCGGATGGCGCTTCTGACCTCATGGCCGGCATCCTGGTTGAGGACGACGTCGAAGAGGCCGGTTTCGAGCGCCTCGCGCGAATGGGCGGAGAGCTCGTGGGCGATGGTGACGAGTTCGCGGCCTTTTGTACGGGCCTCTTCCAGCGCCGCGATCAGGCCGCGATTGCCGGCGCCGAGGCTGTAGAGGCCGATCATGTCCGGATGGGCCTCGACCGCTTCGCAAACCAGTTTGCGGGCGAGCGCCGAATCATCCCGTCCCTCCATCGGCGGCAGAATGGAAAGCTCCGGAAAATGCGCCGCCATGATCTCGGAAAAACCCGAAAAGCGGTTCTGGTGATCTCGCACGGAGAGCGAGCCGGCAAGCACGCCGATCGTCCCCTTCTGCCTGGAAAGAAAGCGCCCCAGCAGGGTGGCTGCGGTGCGACCGGCGGCGGGGTTGTCGACGCCGGCGTAATGATCGCGGGTACTGTCTTCCAGATCGGAAACGAGGGTGACCACGGGAATGCCGCGGTCGGTCAGCTTGCGCACGGCCTCGCGCACCGGATCGGCCTGGATGGCGACGACGGCGATGCCGGCCGGATTGCTCTCGCCGGTTGCTACAAGGGCCTCTGCGAGCGCCTCGGCGTCGAAGGCGGGCACGTCGACAATGGTGATCTGCGTGCGCTCGATGCGGCCGCGCTCATTGGCCTGCAGCACGGCGTCGCGCAACTCGCCCATGAAGGCGTTTTCGTTGCAGGGCAGAATGAAGGTGAAGGGATAGGTCCGTCCCTTGGCAAGATTGGCGGCCGCGACATCGCGCACATAACCGAGCTTTTCGATCGCCTGCTCCACCTTGACCTTGGTCTTTTCCCTGACGCCCGGACGTGCGTTCATCACGCGGTCAACGGTCGCAAGGCTCACACCTGCCTCTGCAGCGATATCATGTACGGTGGGGCGCATATTGTCCGCCTGGTCTGTTTCGCTCCTCGCCGGAGCCGAACGGCCCCGTCCGAGACCTTTGCGGTCCTCGTTGGGCGGACTATAGCGCGAAGAATGATGTACGTAAATCAAAAATCGCCGGTCGAATGAAATTCCCTGAAAATGGCTGCCCCGGGGAGCAAGGAGGCCATCGCTTGACGTTTGCAAACACAGCGATCGGCGGCATGCATGGCGCCGCCTAGACTGCGGCCGCTGGCGCAGCTACGAAACTGTCCTCGAAGAGCTTGTTGAGGCGGCCGATGACGGCGATCGCAGGCGCTTCGGTGCGCAGCGCCTCGATGATGACGTCGGAGGCCTCCTGCTGGAAGCGGACGTAGCCGCCGTGGCGCGGGCGGCAGAAGGCGCGTTCGAGCGCGCCGCGCGTGTCGCGGTAGAAATTGCCGGAGGCCGCATTCACCCTCTCGTCGTTCCAGGCGGCGGCGTGGGCGGGCTGGCCGCCGGCGTCGGCGTAGAGAGAGGACTGGACCGGACCGCTTGCGATCCAGTGGCAGAAGTCGATCGCCTCTTCCGGATGACCGCAAGCGGATGATACGGCGATGCCGGTTCCCCCGAGCGCCGAGGCGGCGACGCCGTCGCCCCGGATCGAGGGAACGTCGGCGAAGGCAAGCCGGTTGGCGCGAAAACCCTCGGTCGCGTAGTTCCGGTAGCCGGCGATGAAGGGAGCCGCGACCGCATCCGTGTCGCCTCCCGAGAGCCTTTCCAGAACGGCGACGGGGTCGGCCGCCAGATTGTCCTCCGGCACGAGGCTTGCCAGTTCCGCAAGGTGCTCGTAAACGGCGATGCCCTCATCCTCGTCGATCAGCGGCCCTTCCTCTTCCGCCCGGCAGGGTGTGCCGAGGCCGGCTGCGATGGTGAAGAACACCATCACCGCATGCGGCGACCCCAGCGGCAGCAGGATCTTGCCGTCTTCGGCAAGATCCACGAGCGCCTGCCAGTCGGCCGGTGGCCGGCTGAGCCGGTCGGGACGAAAGGCCATGACTTCGACCGAGGCATCGATCGGAAAGGCCCATTGCTGCCCCCGGAAATGGTAGGCGCGCCAGGTCTGGCCGATGGCGCCGGCCTCGATTTCCCGGCGCGCGCTTTCCCGGCCTTCAATTTGCAGCGGCAGCAGGCATCTGTCGCGGGTCAGATGGCCCAGTTGCGTGTGGTCGATGACGAGGAGGTCGTAGTCCCGCGTCAGCGCCGCGACGGAAACAGTGCTGAAATCCTGCAGGCTGTCCGTATCCCACTCGATGCATGTGCCGGTTTGCGCCCGCCACGCTCGGGCAGCGGCCTCCAGCGGCGCAAAACCGCGCGGATGGTTCCATGTCAGACCTTTCAGTGTCGTCATCAAATCTCGCGCTCCGCGTCATGGCTCCGCGACCGGCCGGGGCTGGCGGTGCGGCAGCTTTCGGTTTCCGATGGCATGCGTTTCATCCGGCCGGCAGGGCCGCTCTTCCCGAGAACAAAGCGGGCAGGGGCCTGTTTGTTCCGTTCGGGAAGGCGCGGCGGACGTTTTGCGGCCGCGCGGAAGGAGAAGCTTCAGCCGGCAACCACGATCTGTGTGTTCCACGCCTTGCAGCGGGCGGCCAGTCCGGCTTCAGGCGGACGATCGGTGAAGAAGGTGTCGATATCGGCGAGCGAGGCGATCCGGGCGGGGGCCGAACGGGCGAATTTCGTGTGGTCGGCAACAAGGAATGTCTTGCGCGCCCGCGCGATCGCCGTCTGGCTGACGCCGACCTCCAGCATGTCGAAGTCGAGAAGGTCGCCGTCAGCGTCCAGCGCCGAACAGCCGATGATGGCGAGATCGAACTTGAACTGCTCGACGATGCGGTTGGCAAGCGTGCCCACCAGACCGCCATCGGTTCGCCGAAGCTGCCCGCCGGCCACTACGATCTCGCACTCCGGATTGGCGACAAGCGTGTTGGCGACATTGATGTTGTTGGTGACCACAAGAATGCCGCGATGGCCGATAAGGGCGCGTGCGACGGCTTCCGTGGTCGTGCCGATATTCATGAAAATCGCGGCATTGTCGGGGATTTCCGCGGCGCAGGCGGCAGCGATCGCCTCTTTCTCCGCCGTGTTGAGTTCGCGCCGGTCGGCATAGCCGATATTGCTTGTGCCCGACGCCAGCACGGCGCCGCCGTGGACGCGGGTAAGCTTGCCGGCTTCAGAGAGTTTCAGCAGGTCGCGCCTTATCGTCTGTACCGTCACGCCCATGCGCTTTGCAGCGTCCTCGGCCACAATCCGGCCTTCCGTGCGGGCCATTTGCATCAGGTCATCGAGGCGGAAAGTTTGCGACATTGTTCCCTCGGGCTTTGTCCCCATGCCGATGATGCGGCACACTGTCCGCAAGGGAGACATTTTTCCCGCGTTTTTGCAACGCTTTGCAGTCGTGGCGCGTTGTTCTCCGGCCGGCGGGAGGATTGCTTCATTGCAGGCGGCATTCGGTATTTTGCCTTGATCGGACGGGGGAAACACTGTCAATAGCGTTTTGAGTGCCTCATGAAACGTGACGGGATGAAAGTGTGAGCGGACTGGAACAAGCCATCAGGAAAGCGCTGGAGAGCACCGACAGGGAGGATGCCAACCAGCGGGCGCGGATCTATCAGTCCGCGCGACAGGCGCTGGAAAGCGGGCTGGCCAAGCAGGGCATCACGGAGACCAAGGCGATCGGCCGCCAGCGTCGCCGCCTGGACGAGATCATCACCGCAATCGAGCGGGAGGAGGCGGAAGCCGCTCGGCATGCGCGCGCGGCGCGTCAGCCCCGGCCTGATGTCTTTGACGATCCCTTTGCCGTCGGCCGTGTGCCGGAAAGCCCCGGCCACCGCGCCGCCCCCAAACCGCCGGAAGGGCGGGAACCTTCGTTCGAGCCCGAGCCGCCGGACGCGCCCGGGCTCGATGACATGGCATTGCATGGAGAACCGGAAGCCCATTTCGATTATCCCTCCAGTCCGGTCGTGGAACCCGAAATCAGAAGGGACGCCGATTTCACCGAGGCCGATTTTGCCGTCTCGCCGGAGGACCGCAAGGAGAGCGGGCATCTCGACGCGGCAGCGTTTTCGGCCATCGATGATCTCACGGCCGTAACCGAGGAGCGCCGGCCGGTCGGCAAGACGCTGAAGGCTTCGAAGGCGAAACGCCCGAAGAAAAGGGAAAAGGCGCGCCGGTCGGAAAGGGCGGAGCGGCCGTCCCGCAGGCGCGGGTTCTTCGCCCGGGCGCTGATCGGGGTCGTCGTGCTCGCCTTCCTTCTTTTCGGCGGCTGGTGGGTCGTCACATCCAATTTCGCCCTCAACCCCGATACACTCGACACCGCCGTGCCCAATCCCGCGCCGCTGATCGAGGCGGAGGACTTCGAAGGCGCATCCAGCTGGACGAGCGTATTCCAGCCGGGCGGCGCAAACAGTCTTGTTCCCGGGTCTGCGGCGACAATGGAGAGCGTCACGGTCGACAGCGCGCCGGCCGTCGAGATCGCGTCACGGGCAACGGGCGATGCCGGCGCGGTCGCCGTGGCCCTGCCGACGGCGGTCAGGGGCATGCTGGAGGAAGGTCCGGTGCTGGTCGAGGTCAGCGTGCTCGCGCCTGACGGCGGCGGACAGCAGGTCGGCATCTACTGCGCCGACGGCACGATCGACGGCTGTCAGCGCCATCGCTTCACCCCGAGCGCCCATCGCGAGAGCCTTGTGGTCCGTCTCGATCCGGGCCGGGGCGGTGTTCTGCCGACGCGACTGATGATCTCGAGCGATCTCAGCGGCGCCGGTGCGCCGCTCGACATTTTCGCCATCCGGGCGCAGTTCGCTGACTGAAGATATGCGGCGTTGAATATTCCTGTCACAAAAGGCGTATATGCAACGCTTCTTGCGGAGAATGCGAGGGAATCAGGTGAAAAGGCTGGAAGAGACGGTTAGGGCGATTGCAGCCCGGGCGCTGGCCGCGCGGCTTGTCCTTCTGGTTGCTGCCGTCACCGCCGTTTCCGCCGTCTTTTTCGGCCTTGCTCCGCCGGTTGCGGCGGCCGTCGGCTGGCTCTCCGTTTCGATTGCCGCCCTGATCGGGGCCGTGCCCGCCGGCGGCGAGGCGAAAGTGCCGGAAGAGGCTTCGGCGCCCGGCGAGGGCCGGGCGGATTTCGGCGACCTGCCGCGGTTTCTCGACGAGATCGATCTTGCCGTCTATCTTCTTGCCGCGGACGGAACCGTGCTGTTCCAGAACCGCGCGGCCGGGGCCACATTCGGCAGTTTCCCGCTCGGATCGCATATCTCCGCCCGCATGCGCGCGCCGGGCGTTCTCGACGTCATCCGCGATACGCTCGCGAACAACCGCGTCAACCAGATCGAATATTCCGAGCGCCTGCCGTCGGAACGCGTCTATCTCGTCAGGGTTGCTCCCGTTGCTGGCGCCGAGGGGGGCAAGCCGGTCTTCATGCTGGTGCTGCGCGACATTTCCGAGGCCCGGCGGATCGACCGTATGCGCTCCGATTTCGTTGCCAATGCGAGCCATGAACTGAGGACGCCGCTGGCCTCGCTGCGCGGCTATATCGAGACGCTGCAGGGGCCGGCGAAGAACGACGCCAAGGCGCAGGAGCGCTTCCTGCCGATCATGCTCGACCAGGCAACGCGCATGAGCCGTCTTGTCGACGACCTGATGTCGCTTTCGCGGCTCGAGGCCAAGGCGCATCTCTCTCCGGACCAGAAGGTGAAGCTGAACGCGTTGCTCGAACATGTGCGCGACAGCCTTCTGCCGCTGGCCGAGGAACTGGATGTCGCCATCAACCTGTTCCTGCCGGAGGCGCCGGTGACGGTGAACGGCGACAATGACGAACTGGTCGAGGTGTTCGAGAACCTGATCGAGAACGCCTGCAAGTACGGCGCCGATGGCGGCAGGGTTGACGTCTATCTCAATGCGCCCGAAAACGGCGGACCGGAGGTCTCCGTCGTGGATTACGGCCCTGGCATTCCCGCCGAACACGTTCCGCGCCTGACGGAGCGCTTCTACCGGGTCTCGGTCGCCGACAGCCGTTCGAAGAAGGGCACGGGGCTGGGGCTTGCGATCGTCAAGCATATCCTCACCCGCCACCGCGCGCGGCTGGTGGTCAAATCCGCGGTCGGCAGGGGCACCACCTTCACGGTGCGATTCTGACGGCCCCGTCGTTTAATAAAAACGTCATAAAAACAATAGGCTGAACTGTCATAAAACTGAATCAAAAATGACATAAAACCGGGCTGTCCGGTTCCGGCGGTTCGCGACGGAAGCGGACCAGGCGTCGCTTGAGACGATGCAAACATGTAACCCGCAAGGGATGCGTCATGAAGCTAATCGTAATGTCGGCCGCTGCGGTTCTTGCCGCGCTTCTTGCCTGCGGTCCGACGCAAGCGCGAGATCAGATCCAGATTGCCGGTTCGTCGACCGTTCTGCCCTACGCCAAGATCGTTGCCGAGAGTTTCGGCGAGATATTTCCCGACTACAAGACCCCGATCGTGGAATCCGGCGGCTCTTCGGCAGGTCTCAAGGAATTCTGCCGGGGCGTCGGTCCGCGCAGCATCGATATCGCCAATGCATCGCGGCCGATCCGTCCGGGCGAGATCGCTGCCTGCGCGGCCAACGGCGTCACCGGGATCGCCGAAATCCCCTTCGGTTATGACGGGATCGTCTTTGCCACCGACGTCTCGATGCCCGCCATGGACCTGACGCCGCTCGATCTTTATCGGGCTCTGACCGCCGAACTCGTGATAGACGGCAAGCTCGTAAAGAACCCCTATACGCGCTGGCCCGAGATCGACCCGGCGCTGCCCGATGTCGAGATCAAGGCTTATATTCCCGGCGAGAAGCACGGCACGCGCGAAGTCTTCGAGGAAAAGGTGCTGGGCGTCGGCTGCGAACAGGCGGGCGCGCTTGCTTTTCTCGAGGAAAACTTCGGCGCAAAGCAGGGCATTGACCGTTGCATTGCCGTGCGCAAGGATGGACGGGCGCCGGGCATCGACGGCGACTATACCGAGACGCTGGCGCGGGTTGTGTCCGACCGAACGAGCCTCGGCGTGTTCGGCCTGTCCTTTTATGACAACAATGCCGACAAGCTGAACGTGGCCACGATCTCCGGCGTCACGCCGACAGCCGAAACGGTCGAATCCGGCGAGTATCCTGTGTCGCGGCCGCTGTTCTTCTACGTCAAGATGGCGCATGTGGGCGCGATTCCGGGCCTGAAGGACTATGTCGAATTCTTCCTCTCGGACGCGATGGCCGGCCCCTATGGCCCGCTGGCCGAATATGGCCTCGTGCCAGCGTCGGAGCGGCAACGCGCCGACATGCTGGCAGGCTTCGAGGCGGCGCTGCAATAACACCCGGTTGCCATCCGCAAGCCGGGGGCAATCGCAATCAATGTCCGGAATTGCCCGGACGGTCTGGATCGATATGACGCACGTCTTTTTGATCATCTTGGCGCTCGTGCTCGCGCTTGGCGTCGCCGGCTATTTCTCGGCGCGGGCGAAGGCCTATGCGCTCGCCGGTTCGCGCCTCGCGCGGCTGAATTCAAGGCCTGCCCATCACGCAAGCCTCGCAGCGATCGCCGCCGTCATCCCGGCATTGGTGGTGATGGCCGCGTGGATGGTGGCAAGTCCGCTCATCATCGGGTCGGAGATCCGCTCCGGCTTTCCAGAGAGCGTGAAGGAGCAGCCGGAGGCGGCGCAGACCCTGGTCTACAATTCGGTCACCTCCGTTGCCTATGGCCTGAGACAATTGCCGGAGGATGCCCGGGCGCGGGTTCACGAGGATGCCGGCGTACTGCGCGCCGTGCTGGCCGAGCGCGGCATTCCGCTTGCCGCTTCGCCGAGGCCCTTTGTTCTTGCTTCGGCCGAAAGGCTCAACGCGCTTTCGGCGCGGTCAAACGCTGCCATGGCTGCGGCTGTGCTCGCCGTGGCGCTGGTCTCGCTCGGACTTGCCTATCGGTCCGTCAGCCCTGCCTTTGCCGCGCGCAGGCGGGTCGAGCAGGTGGTGCTCGCGGTCCTGCTTCTGGCATCCACGATCGCGGTCCTGACGACCGTCGGCATCGTTTTGTCGATGCTGACGGAGACGCTGCGCTTCTTCTCGGCCGTGCCGCCGGCCGACTTCTTTTTCGGCACGGTCTGGGATCCGCGCTTTGCCGCGGCCGGCGAGGCCGGTTCTGCCGGGCAGTTCGGCCTCATTCCGTTGCTGGCCGGCACGCTCTACATTTCCCTCGTCGCCATGGCGGTGGCCGTGCCCGTCGGGCTTTATGCGGCGATCTACATGTCGGAATATGCAGGCGCCAGGCTACGCTCGGTCACCAAGCCGCTGCTGGAAGTGCTGGCGGGCATCCCCACCATCGTCTACGGCTTCTTCGCGCTCGTCACCGTCGGTCCGCTGCTGCGCGACATCTCGGCGGAACTGAACGGGCTCTTCACCGGCAGCTACCGCAATTTCATCGAGGCGCAGTCGGTGCTGACGGCCGGCTTGGTCATGGGCATCATGCTCATCCCCTTCGTTTCATCACTGTCGGATGACATCATCAGTCAGGTGCCGGACAGCCTGCGCAAGGGTTCGCTCGGCCTCGGCGCCACGCGGTCGGAAACGATCAAGCGCGTGGTCCTGCCGGCAGCGCTTCCCGGCGTCGTCGGGGCGCTGCTTCTGACGGCCTCGCGCGCCATCGGCGAGACGATGATCGTGGTGCTTGCCGCAGGCGTCGCCGCGCAATTGCAGATCAATCCGCTGGAGCCGATGACGACGGTGACGGTCAAGATCGTCAACCAGCTGACGGGCGACCTGCAATTCGATACGCCGCAGACGCTGGTTGCCTTCGCGCTTGGCCTCACCCTGTTCGTGATCACGCTCTGCCTCAATGTCTATGCGCTTTATATCGTGCGCAAATACCGGGAGCAGTATGAATGACCGAGACATTCAGCACCGCGACCGAACGGAAAGAGGATCGCCGGCAACTGGCCGAAGCCCGACGCAAGGGGCTGAAGCGCCGCCATGCGGCCGAGCGCCGTTTTCGCCTTTATGGCGTGCTCGCGATCTCGGCCGGAATCTTCTTCCTCGCGGCGCTTCTGTTTTCCGTTATCGGCAAGGGCTATACGGCCTTTCAGCAGACGACAATCACGCTGCCGATCACCTTTGATGCCGCCGTCATCGATCCCGAGGGCGCGCGGGAAGACGATTCCCGCCTGCTGCTGACGGCGGACTATCCCGAACTGGTCGAGGCGGCGCTCGCCGAAACGCTGGAAATCAGCCCGGCAAACGGTCCCGAAATGCGCGCGGCGATGCGGATGATCTCCCGCTCGAGCCGGGTGGAATTGCGCGACGTCGTGTTGAAAGATCCCTCGGTGATCGGCGAGACGGTCAATGTGCGGCTTCTGGCGTCGGCCGACATCGATTCGGCCTACAAGGGGCAGATCGACCTGTCCGTGCCCGAGACGAGCCGTCGCGTCTCCGATCGCCAGCTCGAATGGATGGATCGGCTCGAGGCGCTCGGCCTCATGGAGAAATCCTTCAATACCGGCTTCTTCACCCATGGTGCGTCCAGCCGGCCCGAATCCGCCGGCATCGGCGTTGCCTTTGTCGGGACGCTTTACATGATGGGCGTGGTCCTGCTTCTGGCCTTGCCGATCGGCGTGGCCTCGGCGATCTATCTCGAGGAATTCGCGCCGAAGAACCGGTTTACGGACATCATCGAGATCAACATCAACAATCTTGCGGCCGTTCCCTCGATCATATTTGGCCTTCTGGGCCTTGCCGTGTTCATCGGTCTCCTGGGACTGCCGCGTTCGGCCTCGCTCGTCGGCGGGCTGGTGCTGACGCTGATGACCCTGCCGACGATCATCATCGCCACCCGCGCGGCGCTGCAGGCCGTGCCGGCTTCCATCCGTTCGGCGGCGCTCGGCGTCGGGGCTTCGAAGATGCAGGCTGTCTTTCACCACGTCCTGCCGCAGGCCATGCCCGGCATCCTGACGGGAACGATCATCGGCCTCGCCCAGGCGCTTGGGGAGACGGCGCCGCTGCTTCTGATCGGCATGGTCGCCTTTGTCGCGGACTATCCGGCGAGCCCGCTCGATCCGGCAACCGCGCTTCCGGTTCAGATCTACATGTGGGCGGGCGAAGCCGAGCGCGCCTTTGTCGAACGCACCTCCGCCGCCATCATCGTGCTGCTGGCATTCCTCATCCTGATGAATATTTCGGCCGTCATCCTGAGGCGGCGCTTCGAGCGGCGCAGATAGGCCATGAGGAACCCGACCGTGAAAAGACTTGGAAAAACACAATGAGCAACACGACATACAAGATGGCCGGCCGGGCGGTGTCCGTCTACTACGGACAGAAGCGCGCGCTGTTCGATGTCAGTCTCAACATCCGCGAAAACGCGGTCACCGCGCTGATCGGCCCGTCCGGCTGCGGCAAGTCGACCTTTCTGCGCACGCTCAACCGCATGAACGACACGATCGACAATTGCCGCGTCACCGGCATGATCACGCTTGACGGGGAGGACATCTATGCCTCGGGGATCGATGTGGTCGAACTCAGGGCGCGTGTCGGCATGGTGTTCCAGAACCCCAATCCGTTTCCGAAATCGATCTACGAGAATGTCGCCTATGGCCCGCGCATCCACGGGCTGGCCCGCCACCGCAGCGAATTCGACCAGATCGTCGAGACCAGCCTGATGAAGGCGGGCCTGTTCAACGAGGTCAAGGACCGGCTTCATGAGCCGGGCACCAGCCTTTCCGGCGGCCAGCAGCAGCGGCTGTGCATTGCCCGCGCCATTGCCGTCAGTCCGGAGGTCATCCTCATGGACGAACCCTGCTCGGCGCTGGATCCGATCGCGACCGCCCGCGTCGAGGAACTGATCTCCGAACTGAAGGAAAACTACACCATCGTGATGGTGACGCATTCCATGCAGCAGGCCGCGCGCGTTTCCGAACGCACGGCCATGTTCCATCTCGGCCATATGGTCGAGGAGAACGACACCGACACGATTTTCACCAATCCCGCGGACCAGCGCACCCAGGATTACATCATGGGACGTTTCGGCTGAGGGGCGGTTGCCGCAGGCTCACGCCAAGGAAGGAACAGTCATGGCTCCATCGCATATTCTGACGGCATTCGATGACGAACTGAAATATCTCCAGCGCCGCATTTCCGAGATGGGCGGTCTGGCGGAGGAAATGGTGAGCGAATCGGTGACGGCGCTCGTCAACACCGATACCGAGCTTGCCGAAAAGGTGATCAAGGATGACCTTGTGCTGGACGAGGCGGAGCGCGAGATCGGCGAAAAGGCAGTCGTCGTCATCGCAAGGCGCCAGCCGGTGGCGGCGGACCTGCGCGAAATCATGGGCGCTATCCGGATCGCCTCCGATCTCGAACGCGTCGGCGACATGGCCAAGAACACCGCCAAGCGCGTGATCTCGGTGCAGGGTTCCGGTGTGCCGCGCAAGCTTGCCCACGGCATCGAGCACCTGTCGGAACTGGCGCTCCTGCAATTGAAGGAGGTGCTGGACGCCTACACCTCGCGCCAGGCCGACAAGGCGAGCTCCATCCGCGAGCGCGATGATGAAATCGACGCGATCTACACCTCGCTGTTCCGTGAGCTTCTGACCTACATGATGGAGGATCCGCGCAACATCACCTCGTGCACCCATCTTCTGTTCTGCGCCAAGAATATCGAGCGCATCGGCGACCACGCCACCAATATCGCCGAGATGATCTATTACATTGCAACCGGCTCCCAGCCGCAGGGAGAGCGTCCCAAGGACGACAATTCCCCGGCCGTCGGGTCCGACGATCTCTGAAGCCAGTCAATACAAGGGAGACATACGTCCTATGGTTCCGAAAATCGCAGTTGTCGAAGACGAGGAAGCGCTCAGCGTTCTGCTGCGTTACAATCTCGAATCCGAGGGGTATGAGGTCGAAACCATCATGCGCGGCGACGAAGCCGAAATCCGGCTACAGGAGCGCGTGCCCGATCTGCTTCTGCTCGACTGGATGCTGCCCGGCGTTTCCGGCATCGAGCTTTGCCGCCGCCTGAGAATGCGGCCGGAGACCGAACGCCTGCCGATCATCATGCTGACGGCGCGCGGCGAGGAGAGCGAGCGGGTGCGGGGCCTGGCGATCGGCGCCGATGATTATGTCGTCAAGCCGTTCTCCACCCCGGAGCTGATGGCGCGGGTGAAGGCCATCTTGAGGCGCGCGCGTCCGGAAGTGCTCTCCAGCGTGCTGAAATGCGGCGATATCGAACTTGACCGCGAGACCCACCGGGTGCACCGTAAGGCGCGCGAAGTCCGCCTCGGTCCGACCGAGTTCAGGCTTCTCGAATTCCTGATGACATCGCCCGGCCGAGTGTTTTCCCGCGCGCAGTTGCTCGACGGCGTCTGGGGCCATGACATCTATGTGGACGAGCGTACCGTCGACGTGCATGTCGGTCGACTGAGGAAGGCGCTCAACTTCTCGCAGATGCCGGATGTGATCCGCACCGTGCGCGGCGCGGGCTATTCCATGGAAGTCTAGGCGCGCCCGTAACGCCGCCACAAAGATTTTCAAAACGATTTAATATCCGTCATTGCGGGTGGAACCGGTTCAGCTATGCTGTGCCGGTCAGCCGTTCGGCTCTGTTGAAACAGATTTGCGGCGATTGATTTTTCACGCCCGATTGTCCAATTGGACTGAGGGCGGCCGTCGGCGGATATGCGCGCCGGCAAGAGGGCTTTTCAGGGATGCCTCCTCCCCGCATTCCGAAAAGCCGCAGCACAAGAGGATTGTTGAGATGAGCAGAGCAAGTTTCGCGGAGCCCGCGGTGATGGGCGATCTGATGGCGCGCATGCTGTGGGAAATCGGCGCCGTTCACTTTTCGCCGGACGAGCCCTACAAGCTTGCCTCCGGCTTGGTCAGCCCCGTCTATATCGATTGCCGACAACTGATTTCCTATCCGCGCATCCGCTCCACGCTGATGGATTTTGCCGCCGCCCGGGTGCTTGCCGATGCGGGCTTCGAAAAGTTCGATTGCGTCGCCGGCGGCGAGACGGCCGGCATTCCCTTCGCCGCTTTCCTGGCGGATCGCCTGGAACTGCCGATGATCTATGTCCGCAAGAAGCCGAAGGGCTACGGCAAGAACGCGCAGATCGAGGGCCATCTGCCCAAGGGCGCGCGCGTGTTGGTGATCGAGGACCTGACGACGGCCGGCGGCTCCATGTTCAACTTCATCAATGCCATCCGCACGGCCGGCGGCGTGGTGGAACACGGCATGGCATTGTTCTATTATGGGATTTTCGGCGAGGCGGAGAGACGTTTCCGCGAAGGCGGCGTTGCCCTTCATCATATCGCCACCTGGAAGGACGTGCTTGCGGTGGCGCGCAAGGACGGGCTCGCCGATCAGGCGACGCTCGATGCCGTCGGCGCCTTCCTCGACCATCCGATGGACTGGTCGCGGGCGCGCGGCGGGCTTGAGGAACTGATCGTCTGAGGAGAAGGAACGCCCGCCTCGGTTGGCGGGCGAACTGCCGCGACCCGGCGCACGGACGCCTTACAGAAATTGGGAGAAGATGAATGATTCTATGCTGCGGGGAAGCCCTGATCGACATGCTGCCGCGCGAGACGGACAGGGGCGAGCCTGCCTTTGCCCCCTACGCGGGCGGCGCGGTCTGCAACACGGCGGTCGCGCTTGCGCGGCTCGGACGCAAGACGGGCTTCTTCTCCGGCATTTCGTCCGACCTGATGGGCGACATCATCCGCGAAAAGCTGGATGCGTCGAAGGTCGATCATTCCTATGTCGCCGTTTCCGACCGTCCCACGACGCTTGCCTTCGTCAAGCTGGTCAACGGCTCGGCAAGTTACGCTTTCTACGACGAGAACACGGCGGGGCGGATGATCACCGGGGACGATCTGCCTGAGATCGGCGATGATTGTGCGGCGATGCATTTTGGCGCGATCAGCCTCATCCCCGAGCCCTGCGGCTCCACCTATGAGGCTCTGTTGATGCGCGAGGCGGACAGGCGCGTGATCTCGCTCGACCCCAATATTCGCCCGACCTTCATCACCGATGCCGACAGCCACCGGGCGCGGATCGAGCGGATGGCGGCGAAGTCGGATATCGTCAAGTTCTCCGACGAGGATCTCGACTGGTTCGGCCTTGAGGGCTCGCTTGACGACAAGGCGCGTCACTGGATTGCGGCCGGGGCGAGCCTTGTCGTGATCACCTGCGGCGCGGACGGCGCGATCGGTTACACCGGAGAGCACAAGGTCGAGGTACCGAGCGAAAAGGTCGCGGTGGTCGACACCGTCGGCGCTGGCGACACGTTCGATGCCGGTATTCTGGCCTCGCTTGATATCGCCGGTCTCCTGACCAAGGAGCAGATCCGCACGCTTGCGCCCGAGGCGATCGCCGAGGCGCTGGCGCTCGGCGCCAGGGCCGCCGCCGTCACCGTCTCCCGCGCCGGCGCAAATCCGCCCTATGCGCATGAAATCGGGCTCTGACGTCTCGTTTCCCGCTTTGTTGGCGAAAGGCGATCAGCCGGTGTCCTCCGGCTGATATTCGAGGATGTCGCCCGGCTGGCAGTCGAGCGCCTCGCAGATTTTCTCCAGCGTCTCAAACCGCACGCCCTTGACCTTGCCCGAGCGCAGCAGCGAAATGTTCTGCTCGGTAATGCCGACATGTTCGGCGAGGACCTTCGCCCGCATCTTGCGGCGGGCGAGCATGACATCGAGATTGACAATGATCGGCATGGGTCAGACGAAACGCTGATAGTCTTCGTTGATCGCGGTGGCGAGCACCATCACGTGACCCATCACGAACAGCAGCCCTGCGAGCAGGAACAGCATCAGTTGATCGCTGCCGAGCCCGATCGCCAGCGCCCGGCTGCCGGGCGGGTTGGCGATCGTCGCCAGAAGCGTTGCCACGGGATGCAGGACAAGGCCGGCAACGGCCCCGGCCAGCGCGATCAGGCCCGCACGGCGCAGAAGCGCCGCGACCTCATGGGAAAATGGACTGTCATGCTGGAGCCTGTCGAACAGCGACCAGACGGTCTGCAACCCGTAGAAAAGCAGCCCTGCGAAGAGCGCGAAAAGGGTGAGAAGCGCCAGCCCCGTTGCCGGCGTCAGCGTCACGGCGACGGCAATGTCGAGCGCATCGGCAAGCCAGGTCGAGACCCGGTCCGGCCGGACAAAGGCCGTCCAGGCCGCATAGGCGAGGCCCGCTGCAAGACCGGCCTGAATGATCCGTGTCAGGAGCTTCATCTGGCCGCATAATCTGGAAAGCGCGATCGCATTATTCGAATTCATAGGAATGCCTCTTGTGTTACGAGATAAAATTATCGTAAAACAACAAGAAATTGATGTCAACCGAGGGAAAATTATGATCCGATCCTTTCTTGTTCGCGCCTGTTGCTTCATCGGCCTGCTGGTGCCGGCGGCCTGTTCGACAATTGGCGGCGTCGCGCCGGCCGCGCTCGAGGCCGTTTCGCCGCTTGACGCCGATCCGGCCACGCTGGTGATCGAAGTGACCAAGCCGGCGGCGCTGCCGGTCGACGACAATGATCTGGCGCTTGCCCTGCGCT
This sequence comes from Martelella sp., assembly GCF_984369615.1. Taxonomy (NCBI): domain Bacteria; kingdom Pseudomonadati; phylum Pseudomonadota; class Alphaproteobacteria; order Hyphomicrobiales; family Aurantimonadaceae; genus Martelella; species Martelella sp. Next base: position 21,074 of record NZ_CFHTCS010000010.1, read on the forward strand.
GGGACGTACCGGGCCAGGAACGTCTGGAGGAAGAGGCGGGACTGAGAGTCTCGCGCCGGACGCCGGCCGCGGCGGACCGCTTGGCCGGCGGCGCGCGGGATACGGTCGATCTCGTGCTCGCGCCGGAGGATGCGGCGCGCATGGCCGCGCTTCTTGCCCAAATCCGGCGTGACAAGCAGGAGGGCGTCGACGGCAAGGGCGCGCTCTCGGTGTCCTTTACGGCGCATTGTGTCGAGGGCGGCGCGGATCTTTCCGGCATGACCGTCGATGTCGCGCTCACCCTCGAACCCGATCAGCCGCCCATCGACCTGATGAGGGACGCGAAAATCGGCAGGCTGCTGGAAAGCCGTGGACGCGAACGGTTGCCCGATTGCCGGGAAGGGCCGGCTCGCGGCCTGTAGCGAGAGCTCCTCCGGGGAATGACGGGCATGGAACGGGCCGCTCGTCTCTTTACTCGGCTTTAAGCTATCGCCGATAGTATGAATGATTATTAACCATATTTGTGACGCCCAGTATGCCCGATTTCAAAAAACTCATGGTTGCTTCCGGTCTTGTTCTTCTTTCCGCCTGCTCCTTGAATTTCCTGCCGGGCGCCAAACCGACGATCCCGTCGCCGATCGCGGCCAATCCGGCATCCCTCAGGATTGCGGTGCTGGCGCCCGAAGAACTGCGGCTGCCGAAGAATGAGATCGTTCTGACCGTTTACCAGAAATCCGGTTCCGGCGAGATCAGCCGGGACTACACGCTTGTGGCGGCGGATGCCGGGCAGGAGGCTGCGGCGGTGGCAGAATTCCGCAAACCCGGCCAGAAGCTGACCGTGCTGCGTCTGTCGCCGACCGACGCATTGGCGCTCAGGGACCAGCAGCAGGAGATGGCCGCAGCCCGCGAGGCCGGCGGGGCCAGGCCGGGCTTCTCGGTCGATCTCGACGCGGCCTGCTGGAACGGGCCGATGATCGCGCCGGCCGTGCCGCTCGACGTCCTGATCGAAGCCGGAACGGAGGAGGGTTTCCACCCTCTGCTTCAGGATATCGACATTTTCGCGCTGATGAACCGGCCAGAGGAATCGCGGCTGAAATCCTGCTCTTGAAGCATCAACCGCAGGTCTGCGCCATAGAGCATTTCGCAGTCAGATGGAAACATCTGACGTCCACGAAAATGCGTTGAAACAAATAGATAGATCGTTTCCGCGTTTCCAGGAAATGCGGAAACGATCTAGAGACTGGCGTTTTATACGCCAGCGTCCTCGTATGTCGCGGCAACGCTGTCGAGGGCGCGCTCCATGCCCGGGCGCAGCGCCACGAGCAGGCTGGCATAGCCGTCTTCTCCGGGCCAGAATCGTTCGGCGAGAAAGGGGCCGGCGCCGGGCGCGACCCGGGTGACGGCGATATTGGCATCACCGAGATTGAACTCGGTCAACCGCATCATCAACTGTTCGCCCAGCGCCAGCGCCTCCATGTCCGGCCGCACCAGCATTTTCCAGACCCATGCCGCGCCCATATGCACCGGCTGTATGGCCGCCGCAATCAACTGGTCTTCGAGATAGAGCGCATGGATTCTGAGCCGGTCGTTCTCCGACAGAAGCCTGGCCACCGGGACGAAGGCTGAAAAGCGGCTGGCATTTTCGGGCGTGTCGCACAGAAGCGAAAGGTCTTGCAGCGCGGCGGAGACTTCACGCGGGTTGCGGGCGACGTGATAGGCGATCCGCCCCTTCCTCCGCAGCGCTTCCCATTTGCCGAGATTATCCTGCCAGGCCTCGCGCTCCGCCCGAGAGAGAGCGCCTGTGGGATCCATCCTGCCGGAAAGGGCGCGGCCGCGGAAGGCGCCTGCAACGCGGAAGGCGAGGCCGCGGGCGGCGGCCACGGCGCGTGCCGAGCGCATGAAGGCGCCATCGGCCAGAAGCGCCGGAAAGGCGATGATGCCCGGAAGATTGGCAAGCGAACCGGCCAGCGCCTCGAACAGCTGGTCAATGGTGGCCATCGGCCGGTGACGTGCGATCAGCGGCGCGTGATACCCGCCTTGCGCCGTTGACGCGACCATATGCGAGCCGCGGTCCGTAACTGAAAAGCCCATGAGCGCCGCAAGCGCGCCGGCCTCGCCGGCCGTGTCTTCGACGAGCGCAAGGCGCTGATGAGCATGGCTTTGCCCGAGCGCCGTCATCACGAAAGCGGCCGACTGGAAGGGATTTGCCTCGATGGCCTGGTTGGCGAGGCGATCGATTGCCGGCTCGAGGTCATCCGGGGCCTCGGAAAAAATGGAGAACTCGCCGCCGCTTCTCAATTCCAGACGGAGGTCGGCAACGGCCTTGCCGGGCCGCACGACCGAGAGTTTCGATTTCAGCCGTGCAGGAGGCCTCGGTCCGAGATCCTTGCGGATGATGCTCATCGGCGCGTCGCCTTTCGTCCGCCGTGGCGGCGCGCGGAGGCCGGACGCCGTTCAAACGCGCCGGAGGCGAGCGGACTTTTGAGGACTGGACACATGGATACGCACTACTGATCGAGAACCCTTGCCGAATTGATAAGCCGTCTGGGTTAACAAATTATTGGTCGGCACTTTCGAAGACGGGTATCGGGCGGCTCTTGCAATTCTGTCCGAAGCGGGCAGACTGTCGTGTGAATGTCATCAAGATGCGAGGCGGAAAAGCATGGCGCAGAAGCCGGACACGCAACGCAACGACGGAGCTGGCGACAGCAATGTCGTCGATCTTTCCCAGTTCAGGCCAGGCGGAAAGGCCGAGCCGCTGCCCGTGACCTTTCACCGGCGCGAACTCGATGCGATCCTCTGGGTCTACGGACGGATGGTCGGTGAGGGGGAGTGGCGCGACTACGCCCTCGACCATATGAAGGACAAGGCGGTCTTCTCCGTGTTTAAGAGATCCGGCGAATTGCCGCTGTTTCGGATCGAGAAGAACCCGAAGCTGGCGGCGAAACAGGGCGCCTTCAGCGTCACCAATACCCATGGCATGGTGCTGAAACGCGGCCACGACCTGCGCCAGGTGCTGAAGGTCTTCGACCGCAAGCTGAAGCTCGTCGAGAAATAGGCCGGGTCAGAGCGAAAGCGGCAGCGGTTCGGACCGGTCGCCCTCTCCGAGCGGACGCTGCATGAACACCGTATCCAGCCAGCGGCCATGTTTGAAGCCGGTGCCCTTCAGCTGCCCGGCATCGGCAAAGCCGCAGGCTTTGTGAAGCGCGATCGAGGCCGGGCTCGCGCCGCCGATGACGGCAACCATCTGGCGGAAACCCCGTGTCTCGCAATCTTCCACCAACCGCTCGAGCAGCAGCCTGCCGATGCCGCGTCCGCGTGCCTGAGGCGCGAGATAGACCGAATTTTCGACGAGCCACCGGTAGGCCGGACGGGTGCGGAAGGCGCTGGCATAGGCATAGCCGAGGAGCGCTTCATTCTCCACGGCAGCAAGATAGGGAAATCCGCCGGCCGTGACCGCTTCCATGCGCTTGCGCATTTCAGCGCGGCTCGGCGGTTCGAGCTCATAGCTCGCGACGCCGTTCAAAACGCTCTCGGCGTAGATCTCGGTGATGGTGTTGATGTCTTCCGGCGTTGCGGGGCGGATCGTGATGGACATGAGGGCTGCGGCTCCTGCTGGCTCAGGACATGAAAAAGGCGGCCCGCAGGCCGCCTTGAACGCATAGGATTTTTCTCGATCAGTTCCGGTTGCCGAGCAGGCGCAGCAGGAACAGGAACATGTTGATGAAGTCGAGATAGAGCGTCAGCGCGCCCATGACGGCCTTGCGGCCGGCGACCTCATGACCGTCGCCTTCATAGTACATTTCCTTGAGCTTCTGCGTGTCCCAGGCGGTCAGGCCTGCAAAGACCAGAACGCCGATCACCGAAACGGCGAAGGAAAGCGCGCTCGACTGCAGGAAGATGTTGACCACCATGGCGATCAGGATGCCGAACAGGCCGATCACCATGAAGGAACCCATGGCCGACAGGTCACGCTTGGTGGTGTAGCCGTAAAGCGACAGGGCGCCGAACGAGGCCGCGGTGATGAAGAAGGTCTGCACGATGCTGGCCGTCGTGTACATGATGAAGATCGACGACAGCGACAGGCCGGTGAGCGCGGCATAGACCCAGAACGAGGTCTGCGCGGCGCTGACGCTCATCTTGTTGACCCTGAAGGCCAGGAAGAAGAACGCGATCAGCGGCGCGAACATGACCAGCCATTTCAGCGGCGAGCCGTAGACGGCGGCGCCGACGCTCGTCAGCAGGATGCCGTTGGGCAGCTGCGCAACGGATGCAGCCTGGTCCGTGGTGGTGGCGAGCGAGCTCAGGCCGAAAGCCATCACGCCGGTGATCACCAGGCCAAGCGCCATGAGATTGTAGATGCGCAGCATATAGGCGCGCAGGCCCTGATCGATTTCAGCACTCGCGTGCGCTCCCGCCTGCGCGCGGTTCTGATAGTTACGAAGATCAGCCATCAATTTCCTCTTAAAAAGCCCCTCGTTGATCACGGTGTCGGGAAAATGCGGCAAAAATGCACTATCCCAGGCGCCGCTGGGGGGCTCCAGCAAGCCTGCCAACAATATGATAGGAACGGCAATGGGATACAAGGCATTCAGGAATGAAAAGCGACGGCGCTTTCTCAAATTTTCGTAAGAAACGCCCTGCCTGGCCTCAAAAACGCATCGCGCGCGCCCCATCTAGAAGGAAATCGTCCGGCCTTGTCATGCGGGACCATCTGAAAGAGAGGCTTTCTCCATGCGTTATTTCATCGCCGTCATTCTGCCCTGGCTTTCCTTTTTCACCATCGGCAAGCCGATTTCCGGCATCATCTGCCTGATCCTGCAGCTCACGCTGATCGGCTGGCCGGTGGCGGCGCTCTGGGCGCTGTTTGCGGTGCAGAACTATTTCGCCGACCGCCGCAACGAGGAACTGATGGAAACGCTGCGTCGCGACCGATAGTCGCGCAGTCTATCGCAGAGGCATTCAGCCAGCCGGCAGGGGCGACCCGTCGGCCGGTTGTGCGTTGGGTCAAAGCTCGCGCAGATAGAGCGCAGGCTTTTGTCCGAGAAGGTGCCATGTACCGAAAAGCCCGATGGCGACGGTGACGAGGATCGCGCCGCAGACGGTCGCGAGCGCGACAGAGGGGAGCAGGGCAAACGGCAGCATCATGATCTGGGTCAGTGCGTACCAGGCTGCCGCCGATCCCGCGACAAGGGCAAAGAGGCCGGTCATCGCGCCGAGGATGAGATATTCATAGACGAAGGCGCGGATCAGCGCCGGGCGTGTGGCGCCGAGTGTTTTCATGATGACCGCATCATGGCCGCGCCGGCGGTTTCCGGCTGCAAGCGCGCCCGAAAGCACCAGCACCGAAGCAATGAGCGCAATCGCTGCCGCCGCCCTGATGGCTGTGGCAAGCTGGCCGACGAGCGCGCCGGCGATCTCGAGCGCTGCCCGGACCTCGATCGTGGTGACCGTCGGGAAGGTCCGGGTCACGGCACCGAGAATTTCGGCGTTTGTCTCCGTGCTGCCGTCCGGATTGGTCAGCGTCGCCAGCCAGGCATGCGGAGCGCCGGCAAAGGTGTTGGGGGAAAACACCATGACGAAATTGATCGACAGCGATTCCCACTCGACCGCGCGGAAGTTCGCGATCCGCGCCGTGATCTCGCGCCCGAGCACGCTGACGGTGACGGTGTCGCCGAGCTTCAGACCGAGTTCGCCGCCTTCCTCCGCGGCAAAGGAGACGAGCGGTTCGCCGCTATAGTCCTCCGGCCACCATTCGCCCTCGGCAAGCGTCGAGTTTTCCGGAAGATCGGCGTCATAGGTGATGCCGCGGTCGCCGCGCAGCACCCAGCGCGCGTTTGGCGGGGCCTCCCATTCGGAAGCGCGGATACCGTTCAGCGCCAAGATTCGTCCGCGCAGCATCGGGACGAGCGAGAGTTCGCCCTGCGGGGCTTCCTCCGCGAGGAGGTCGCCGAACCCTTCGACCTCATTGCCCTGGATGTCGATAAAAAAGAAGTCCGGCGCCCTTTCGGGAAGCGTGCGGGAAAGCTCGCGGTTCAGGTTGCCGTCGATCAGCGCCAACGCCACCAGCAGCGTGAGCCCGAGGCCGAGGGACAGCACGACCGAGCCTGTGAGCGCGCCGGGCCGGTGGATATTGCCGATGGCAAGTCGCAAGGACGGAGCGCGCGTGTGCGGCGCGCGGCGCGCCAGCCATTTGATGGCGGCGGCTACCAGCCGGAGCACAAGAAAAGCGCCGGCAACCGAGGCGAGGAAGACGCTCGCGACGAAACGCTCGTCTGCCGTGAAGATGGCGAGCGCCGCCAGCGCGGCAAGCGTGGCGGTCGCCGCCGCCACGAAGGGCCATGCCGGGCGTCCGCCCTCGTCGAAGCCGTGTTCGCGCAGAAGCGCCGTGGCCGGCACGTTGCGGGCGGCGGCGAGCGGCAGGATGGCAAAGGCGATCGCGGTCAGAAGGCCGAAAAGGGCAGCGATCAGAAGCGCCAGCGGGAAGACCGCCGCGGGAATGGCGATCTCGAGCAGCGAGGAGAGGAGCGGCAGTGCAATCAGCGGAATGATCGCGCCGAAGACAAGGCCCGCGAGGATACCGATCAGCGCCACCAGCATGATCTGAAGGAAGTAGATGGCGACCACCATACTGGCCGGCGCGCCGAGGCATTTGAAGGCGGCGATCGCGCGCCTGCGGCTTTCCAGATAGGCGCTGACGGCATTGGCTATGCCGACGCCGCCGGTGATCAGCGTCGCAAGGCCGACCAGCGTGAGGAACTCGGAAAGCCGGTCGACATTTTCGCTCAGCGCCGGTGCGGCGCGGTCGCTCACGCGCACCGACCAGCCGGCATCGGGGAGAGCTTCCTCGGCCGCGGTCTTGACCGCGTTCGGATCGGGCGCGGAGGCCGGAAGGCGGACGCGGTAGGCATATTCGGCAAGGCTGCCGAGCTGGACGAGGCCGGATGCCTCAAGTGCATCGCGGGAAATCAGGATGCGGGGGGCAAAGGCAAAGCCTTCGGAGAGCGAATCCGGCTCCTGTTCGAGCGTGCCGGAGACCCGGAGCTCGGCATTGCCGAGGAGCAGCGTGTCGCCGGCGGCAAGGCCGAGCCGCTCGGCGAGAAGTGGCGCGACGAGCACGCCGAAGCGGCCGTCATCATTCCTGGACAGCGCCGCATCAAGCGGCATGGCGGGGTCGGAGATCACCGTGCCATAGAGCGGATAGAGGCCGTCGACCGCCTTCACTTCGGCGAGCGACTGGTCCGAGCCGTCGGGCAGCCTGGTCATCGAGCGCATGGTCACCGATTGCGACATCGTGCCGAGGCCCTCGACATAGGCAAGTTCGTCGCCCGCCAAAGCCTCGTTGTCGCGCTCGAAGCGGATATCGGCGGCAAGGATCTCGCGGCCGCGTTCGGCAATGCCGGCATTGACGGCATCGGAGACGGAGTTGACCGCAGCGATCGCGGCGACGCCGAGCGCGATGCAGGAGAGGAAAATATAGAAGCCCGAAAGCCCGCCGCGCATTTCGCGCAGCGCGAATTTCAGGGCAAGCGAAAGGTCGATCCGGTTTGCCTGCATCACTCGGCGGCCCCGGCGCGCTCATGGCCGATGATCTCGCCGGAGCGGACCTGAACCTGCCGGTCGCAGCGCGCGGCCAGCGCCGGGTCGTGGGTGACGAGCACCAGCGTGGTGCCGCTGTCGCGCTGGCGGTCGAACAGAAGGTCGGCGATCTGGCTTCCGGTGTCGCCGTCGAGATTGCCGGTCGGTTCGTCGGCGATCAGTACGGAGGGCTCGGGGGCGAGCGCGCGGGCGATCGCCACGCGCTGCTGCTCGCCGCCGGAAAGCTGGCCGGGGTAATGCGTCAGCCGGTGGCCGAGACCGACGCTCTCAAGCGCTGCGCGCGCGCGCTCGAAGGCATCGGCGCGGCCGGCGAGCTCCAGCGGAATGGCGGTGTTTTCGAGTGCCGTCATATTGGAGATGAGATGGAAGGACTGGAAGACGATACCGATATTTTCGCCGCGAAAGGCCGCCAGCGCATCTTCCGAAAGCCCGGAAAGCGCGGTGCCGTCAATGGTGATTTCGCCGCTGTCGAGCCGCTCCAGACCCGCGATCACCATCAGAAGCGTCGACTTGCCGGATCCGGAGGGGCCTAGAATGCCGACGGATTCGCCCCGGCCGATTTCAACGGACATGCCCTTGAGTACATGGACGGCGGCGGACCCCTTGCCAAGGGTGAGGTGGGCATTGTCGAGCGTGATGAGATTTTCAGACAAAAGACGGTCCTGCTTTGAAATTGCGGGCGAGGCGAACACATATAGGCAATACGGCCCGCCTGGCCGGATGGACCGGCGAACGGGTATGAAAAGGATTTAGGAGCCTGATGATGCGATTGAAAGCGACGGTGCCGATTGTTTTTGCGTTTCTCGCGGCGCTTGCCGCGGCCACGCCATCAAAAGCGCGTGAACCGGTCGACCTCGTGGTGTTGGGCGACAGCCTGGTCGCCGGCTACGAGCTCGGCCCCGCTGAAGATTATCCGGCACAGCTAGAAGCGGCGTTGACCGAGGCCGGCTATCAGGTCGCCATCGCCAATGCCGGCGTTTCCGGCGATACCACGAGCGGCGGCCTGGCGCGGGTCGACTGGTCGGTGCCCGACGGCACGGATGGCGTCATCCTCGAGCTCGGTGCCAATGACGCGCTGCGCGGCGTCGCGCCGCAAACGGTGAAGGAGAACCTCGCGGCCATCATCGAGCGCCTCCAGGCGCGGCAGATTCCGGTGATGCTGATGGGCATGATGGCGCCGCCGAACATGGGCGCGGACTACGCGGAAATCTTCAATCCGATCTACGATGCGCTTGCCGAAGAATATGGCGTTCCCCTTTATCCGTTCTTTCTCGACGGCGTCGCCGCCAATGCGGCGCTGCAGCTTTCCGACGGCATGCATCCCAATGCCGACGGCGTCGCGGTGATGGTCGAAAACACGCTTCCTGCCGTAAGGGCCTTCATCGACACTATCGGGGGACAAACAAATTAACGCTTGCGTCAACATGGCTTAGATGATTCGCTGGAGGGGTGACTAGCAGATTCGGGGAGCTCGCCATGCCGAGAATTTTCACCGCCCTCGAAATCCCGCGCGAGCAGGCGTTAAGTCTGTCGCTGTTGCGCGGCGGCCTGCCCGGGGCCCGCTGGATTGATGTGGAGAATTACCACATCACCCTGCGGTTCATCGGCGATGTCGACTTTCGCACCGCCGACGAGGTCGTGCACTGGCTCGACCGGATCGAGCGGCCCTCCTTTCAATTGAGCCTCACCGGAACCGGCGCCTTCGGCAACAAGAAGCCGCACGCGATCTGGGCCGGCGTTTCGCCGGCGCCGGAGCTTTTCGCGTTGCAGGGCGAGATCGACCGGATCTGTCAGCGGTTGGGACTGAAGGCCGATCCGCGCAAGTTCACGCCGCACGTGACGCTGGCGCGGCTGCGTGGCTCCAAGGTGCAGGACGTGGTGGAGTATCTTTCCGCCCGCGGCAATTTCCAGACCTTGCCCTTCACCGTGCCGCGCTTTGTGTTGATGTCGTCGCGGGATTCGGTCGGCGGCGGCCCCTATCAGGTGGAAGAGGCCTTCGATCTCTACGATCCGAGCGAGGCCTACAGTTTCGACATGAGCGACTGGCAGCCTGCCAAGAGCATGTGGTAGACGATCTCGAATCCGTCGTCGCCGCCGTAATAGGGATCGGGTACATCCCGGCGCTCGCCGAGCGTATATTCCGAAAACAGCGCGACTTCCGCTGCTGAGGTCTCGCCGGCAAGCCGTTTCAGCGCGGCCATGTTGCCGCTGTCCATGCCGAGAATGATCGAAAACCGGCCGAAGTCCTCAGGCCTGATCTGACGCGCTCGCTGCCCGGAGATATCAAAACCGTAGCGTCTGGCTGTTGCGCGCGAGCGCGGATCGGGCAATTCGCCTTCGTGCCAGTTGCCGATGCCGGCGGAATCGGCCGTGAATTCGTCACCGCGCCCTGCCTGTCCCGCAAGATGGGTGAAGACGCCCTCGGCGAGCGGAGAGCGGCAGATATTGCCGCTGCAGACGAAGAGGATAGAGCGTTTTTCGGGTTGTGCCATCATGTTTACGCAATTGTCTGAAGGATCGAAGTTCTGAAACTGTGGGAGACAATGCCATGAAAGATGCGCGGCTGGAACCGGAAGCGCTGAAGGCGGCCATGCAATCGCGCGAAAACTGGGCGGTCAGCGAGGATGATACCGCGATTTCCCGCGATTTCCGCTTTGCCGATTTCCGCGAGGCCTTTGCCTTCATGAGCGAATGCGCGCTTGCCGCCGAACGGCTCGACCACCATCCCGAATGGAGCAACGTCTACAACCGGGTGGGGGTTTCGCTCACCACCCATTCATCCGGCGGGATCAGCGCCCGCGACATCGAGATGGCCGGCATCATGGACAGGGCCGCAAGCCGTTTCGGCGTTTGAACGCGGGCCCGGCCGTCCTATATTCCCCCATCGAAGGAGCCTTTCATGAGCGATATCAAATATGGTGACATCCTCGAGCCCGGCGACGAGGAAACCAGGGCCGAGAACGAACGCACGGTACGCGCGGGATTCTGGACGAAGCTGCGCAGAACGGCGGCACGTATTCCCTTTGCCCGCGATGCCGTGGCCGCCTATTACTGCGCGACCGACCGCGACACGCCGCTTGGCACCCGGGTGGTGCTCTATTCGGCGCTCGCCTATTTCATCATGCCGGCCGATCTCATCCCCGATATCTTCCTGTTCGTCGGCTTTACCGACGATCTCGCCGTGCTCACCACGGCGTTGACGATGATCCGCAGAAATATGAGAATGGAGCATTATGAGCGGGCGGACCGGGCGCTGACGACGCTGGACGCCGCATAAGAGAATTGGTTGATGCCGCAATCTTGCCCTGATTGGCGGCATGTGTTGTCGCACCATCATCCGGGCCTCCGGCCCAGTGCGGAAATCCACCTCATGTTGAGGTTTTGGTAACCTCGAATGCGTATTGAATTGAACGAATTCGAAACGTATCGGCCTGGCCGCTTCTGAAAGGGCAGGGGCCGGCGGCAGCAGAGAAAATCGGCAGGATCATATGTTTGCAAAAAGAATCGTCCTCGTACTGGTCATTCTGTTCACCGGCGCCTCGATCGCTTCCGCGCAGACGCCGACTCCCATCCAGAAATTCGACGCCTGGGTCGCCTATTCCTATAACTCCGATGCCGGCAAGGTCTGCTATGTCCTTTCGGTTCCGGCCAAGAAGGAGCCGGCCAATGTCGACCACGGCGACAATTTCTTCGTCGTTACCAAATATCCGGGTCAGAACGTCACGCTCGAGCCTCAGGCCATGATGGGCTACAGTCTGCGCGAAGGCTCGACCATCGACGTCATCGTCGACGGCAAGAGCTTCCCGATGTACCACAAGGGCCAGGGCGGCTGGCTGGAGAACGCGGCGCAGGAGCCGGCGCTGGTGGCGGCCATGAAGGCCGGCCGGACGATGGAGGTGAAGGCCACCTCCGCGCGCGGCACCAACACCACGCATACCTATTCGCTGATCGGCATTACCGCGGCGCTCGACAAGATCAGCGCCTGCAAATAGAGACAGCGCTTCCCAAACAAACCCGGCCCAGGCCGGGTTTTTCGTGTCCGGCCTTGCCGTCTGCGCGGGTGAGCCATGCGGCACAGGGGATGACGGCCGGAAGCAGACATGCTATAGGCTCGCCGCAATTGCTCAGGCGCGCCTTTGTTGTGCGGCGCCTGATGAAGCTTGAAAGCAAACTTCTTTACTCTTTTGCGGGTCGCGCACCGTCGGGATGAAAGCCCCGGCGCAGAAGCGTGGATTACCCGCGATCGGCGTTTTTACGGGAGCCCGAGAATGTCCGCTGTCGAAACCATCGATATCGAAGCCCAGCGTGCCAAACCGCGGCCGAAATCGGCTGCCGGGAACACGCTGATCGGTCTTTCCAAGCCGGAACTGGCCGAAGCGCTGTCTTCGATCGGCGTGCCCGACAAGCAGATCCGCATGCGCGTCAACCAGATTTGGAACTGGCTTTACGTGCGCGGCGTCTCCGATTTTTCAGAGATGACCAATATGGCGAAGGACCTGCGGGCAAAGATGGCGGAGACCTTCGACATCGCACGGCCGGAGATCGTCACGGAACAGATATCGACCGACGGCACCCGCAAATGGCTGATGCGCTTTCCCGCGCACGGCGCCGGACGCCCGGTCGAAATCGAGACGGTCTATATCCCGGAGGAAGATCGCGGCACGCTGTGCATCTCGAGCCAGGTCGGCTGCACGCTCACCTGTTCCTTCTGTCACACCGGCACGCAGCGTC